>DATMAR010000008.1 GCA_035559795.1 Fimbriimonadales bacterium
CTGGGAAGCCGTTTCGAGCGGAACTGCAGGTGCTAACGATAAAGTTACCGATGCGGTCATCACTTCGAATATAGAAAGATTCATTCAATCTTCGGATAGAGAGATTCGCGCACGAATAACGTGGACACGCATCGCCACCGCAACTGCACCTCCCTCTGAAATGTTCATAGACGAGGCAACTTGGCGTTTCGTATATCAATAATAATTATCAATAATAATAGACAAACACTTTTAGTAAAGGTAAATGGCATGAGAATCGCATTGCTCTTATCGCTTATATTTGCAATTACTCTTTTTCTCAACGCTCAAACCCTTACACTGACTTCGTACTTCTTCGAACCGCACATCACAGGTTTATCCTTGCCTACTTGCATAACGACCCTTAGCGAAAACGAAATGTTCGTCTGCGAAAAAGAAACAGGAAAAGTAAAGTACTTTAAAGACGGAATTTTCGTTAACGTCGTTTTAGATTTGCCTGTGGAAAACGATGGAGAGTCCGGTCTATTGGGAATCGAACTCGACCCGAATTTCACGACCAACGGCAGAGTGTATGTTTATTATTCTCACGCGCCTCAAGACGGAGGACCCTTCGACGGCAACCGTCTCGAAAAATTTATCTGGAACGGAACTACTCTCGTTTTCGAAAAACTCTTATGGGAAGTCCCCTTCGACAATACGCAAAACAACGGTCCCGGACACCAGGGGGGGGAAGTCCATATCGGTCCTGACGAAAAACTTTATCTCAGTATCGGGGATATGACACGTGGAGGTCTCAGCAACGGAAGGATCGAACAAAACACGAGCACTACCGCAGTTGCAGGCGCTGGTGCGATCTATCGCCTCAATTTGGACGGCACTATCCCCTCGGATAATCCTTTCATCAACGAAAGTGACGATCGTTTGAAAGCAATCTTTGCCTACGGAGTGCGAAATTGCTTCGGTTTCACTTTCGATTCTTTGACAGGCAAACTCTGGATGACGGATAACGGTCCTGAGGTCTACGACGAAGTCAATTGGTTTTCGCCAGGAGCGAACGGGGGATGGCTGAAAATCATGGGACCCGATGCAAGAAATGCAACATACGGAAGCAACAACTACACGAGTTATGACGCAGATGATTTAGTGTATCTAACGGGTTCGCATTATCAAGACCCCGTTTTCTCCTGGTTAGAATCCCTCGGAATTACAGGGATTGTGTTTTTAGATAGTTACAAGTTTCAGCCAGCCGAAAAAAACAACGTTCTCATATCGGACTTCAATTTAGCGCAACTCTATTATTTCAAAATGAACGACGCCAGAGACGGATTCGTTCTTACTGGGGGGGCTGCAGATGGAGTCGCCGATTCGCCTTCGGAAAGAGACATCAATCGAGTCGGAACGGGATGGGGGCATGTGAGCGATTTACACATCGGCAAAGACGGCTACCTTTACGTGACAGGAATTCTCACCGGAACCGTTTATCGCATACGTCCTTACAACGACAAAGTCCTCGCCAAAACTTTGAATCTTGTCGAAGGAAGTATTAAATTCGGAGGTTTGAAACAAACGTATGAAAGCGACGACGTTTACTTGAACATAAGCGGAAGAGCAGAAAGGGGAAATGTGATTGCGGGACAAATAGAATTAAAATCTACTGCACCACCCGCTACCACGAAAACTCTCAAAGAACTCCATTTCATTCTCGAAACGCACGTCACGGGCACGATGGGTGAAAAAATCGAACTTTGGAATTACCAAACCCAAAACTGGGAAGCCGTTTCGAGCGGAACTGCAGGTGCTAACGATAAAGTTACCGATGCGGTCATCACTTCGAATATAGAAAGATTCATTCAATCTTCGGATAGAGAGATTCGCGCACGAATAACGTGGACACGCATCGCC
>DATMAR010000009.1 GCA_035559795.1 Fimbriimonadales bacterium
GGCGATGCGTGTCCACGTTATTCGTGCGCGAATCTCTCTATCCGAAGATTGAATGAATCTTTCTATATTCGAAGTGATGACCGCATCGGTAACTTTATCGTTAGCACCTGCAGTTCCGCTCGAAACGGCTTCCCAGTTTTGAGTTTGATAATTCCAAAGTTCGATTTTTTCACCCATCGTGCCCGTGACGTGCGTTTCGAGGATGAAATGGAGTTCTTTGAGAGTTTTCGTGGTAGAGGGGGGAGCCTTGGATTCGAGTTCGATTTGTCCCGCAATCACGTTTCCTCTTTCGGCGCGTCCGCTGATGTTCATGAAGTCGTTATCGCTTTCATTGAGTTGAAATATGCCGCCGGATTTTAGGCTCCCTTCGATGATAGAAAAGGCTTTTGCAAGAACTTTGTCGTTATACGGTCGAATACGATATACATTTCCGAAACCAAGGCTCACCACATAGAGATAACCATCCTCGGCAATCACGAAGTCCGATACGCCCCCCCAACTTGAACCGACACGCGATTCGTTCCTTTCGGAAAGGGTGTCTGCGACCTTATCTGCCAACCCACCACTGAGAACGAAACCATCCCGATTCGAATTCATCGTGAAGAGATAGATATTTCCGTTGTTGATATCCGCTACGAAAACATTATTCTTTTCTGGCGACCAGAATTTATGCGAAGCGAGAACTTCGATGCTCGTGACTCCGATAGGCTGTAGCCATGAAAAGACAGGGTCTTGATAAAAAGCGCCGGGAAGATAGGTGAGTTGTCCTGCATCGTAACTCGTGTTTCCATTTTCGGAATACGTAGCGTTGCGGGAATCGGGGCCCATGATTTTCAGCCACCCAGAGTTTGCTCCCGAAGCGAACCAATTCACCTCATCGTAAACATTGGGTCCGTTTTCCGTTGCCCAAAGTCGCCCGGTGAGAGGGTCGAAAGTCATTCCGTAACCGTTACGAAAACCGTAAGCGAAAATGGCTTGCAATCTCGGGTCGCTCTGTGAGAAGAAGGGGTTGTCGGACGGAATCGTGCCATCGGGATTCAAGCGATAAATTGCACCGACACCTGCGATTGCACTCGTGCTGGTGTTTTGTTCGATGCGCGGATTCGTGAAACGTCCACGATTGAGATCTCCCGTCATAACATAAAGTTTTCCATCAGGTCCGAACTTGATGATTCCTCCATCGTGATTAGGACCGTTGTTTTGTGTCGCATCGAAAGGAAAAACGATAATCGTTTTATCGAAAGTCAGAGTCGAACCGTTCCAAATGAATCTCTCGACACGATTGTCTTCCCACGTTCCACCGTCAACGACGGCTTTCGAATAATACAGATAGACCCCCCCATTCGTCGCGAAATTCGGGTCGAGGCATATTCCGAGCAATCCGCGTTCGCTGCTATTCGAAACCGCTAAATCTATTGCGTTCCCTTGGAACACATAATTCTTGTAATGTTTTACTCTGCCTGTGTTTTTTTCGCAGATAAGAAACTCATCTGGTCCTATGTTCGCCATTACTGTGGGCACGCTCAATCCGGTGATGACTGTATCGTAGAAGTACGATGTGAGCGTTAGGGTTTGAGCATAAAGCGAAGGACTAACCAACGAAAGCACGAAAATCAGGGCGAAACGTCTCATCGTTTCCCTCCTTTAGTAAAAAAATATATAGGCTCCAGATAAAGCACTGGAGCAAAAGTCTACTTATATGACGAGATTTCGGAAGGATACGTTCCTAAAGGGGTGGTTTCGGATAGAGAAACGGAAGAACCGATACGGGTTTTAGGGTTCCACAAAACGGAAGACTGTAGGTACTTTCCTCTGGGTGGTTCGTGGAATAGAAGAGAGGAACGAGTCGACATGGGCTTGAAACTCTTCCATCGCGTTTGTCTCTTTGAAACCGACCTTCACCTTGCTGCTATGAATGGGAATCCCTCCCATCATGGGAGTTATGCCCTCTCTCAGCCCTAAAAGGTGCCCCAATTCGTGTTGGATTGTGTGACGAATCTGACTCTCATCCATCAGCGAACCGCTCGGACGGCGGTTGGTGATGCGAATTTCTGCCGAAAGTTCCATTTGCATACCTAACGAGTTCTTCCACACTCGGCGGTTCCAGAAAATCGAACCCGCGATGTTGCGGCCCATTCCGTAATCGTAAAAGCAAATCACGATGTTCGAGCTTTCGCCTGGTAAAGACTCTCTAAATCGAGTCACATTTTGGGCTTCGTTCCAATCTTCGAGAGCGGTGCGAGCCCAATTTTTGAGTTCTTCCTCCCTCGCGGGATCTACCCCTGTGAAAGAGAATTCGACCCGCAATGTTTCGGGCACGGAGGCGAGACGGGCATGGATTTCAGCTTCTTTTGCCCTTCCCTGCGCGAGAGCCTCATAGGCTCGGGTCAAGTGCATGACGAGAGCGGGCTCGATACATTCTAAAATTTCTTTCGAGAGAGAACGAGTGGGAGGATTCGAGGGGAAGGATGGAAGAAAGAGAAAGCAAAAAAGCGAAAAAGCAAAGCACCGTAAAAGCGTATACATCCCGGTTCCTCCTTAAGGCTAAAAATGCCCACTAACTGGGGCTTATAGTTGATTTTCGGAGGTTGGGGGGAGGTTATAAAGGGTCGAATATGCATTTAGCAAGGCATGGGGGAAAAACCTTGCCTTTTGCTGGGATTAAAGCGCTTTTTGGGGTAAGCGTTTTTTGCTTCAACCAATAAAAACTACGGAGGGCTCACAAACATGAGCCCTCTCAATGCAACGGAAAAGAATCTCCTTAGGATTTTCTTAACCTACGGGCTAACAAAGCAAGACCACAGGAAAATGCGAGAAGGGTTGCAGGTTCAGGAACGAATTCAGCATGAAGTTTTTGGTCGAGAGTTGGGTAGTCAGACCACGAAGCTCCACTCCACCACATTCCGTTTCCTGGAACGACATCAGTACCTGTGAAATGAATACTGTAACCACTGTATCCCTTGAAATCTACAATAGCAGCGTATGTTTTCGAAGGGTCTAGAGAAACATTCAAGCCAGTGAAAATAACGTCCCCGCCACCTGTGGGCGATACGAAAGGAGCGCTATAGACTATAGTGCCGTTAGGTATACCACCAGATACCTCCTCGATACGAAACTCCATTGTTAGCCCACCAGCTGCTGCATCCATCGCGAATTGCCAATGGACTAGAGTGTTGTCTGGAGCAGGAGGGGTGAACTTTTGGTTTTGGGCAAGCCAACCATTCGTGACATTCCCATCCCAGTAACCGTAGTTATCCCAGACAGTGAAAGCGCTCGCAGAAGATGCGAGAGCGAAAAGAATTGCAGAGATTGATCCTCTCATTACTTAGCTCCTTTTTGATATACAAAGTCCGCCCTCAAAGAGAGTGGACATATTTCCCAGTAGCATTATATAGCGTTTTTTTCGTTGTTTATAAAAAATCCTGCCAAAATACAAGAAAATTACCAGTTATATGATTTTTTAATGCCTCAACAGCTCCTATTGTTGAGACTTTTATAGACCCCCTCCGTAAGGTTCCCCCTGCTTGCGCACGGGGAACCGATGATAAGTTTCTTTTTTTCAAAATGTTATGAATGGAATCGAATTCCATCCGATTTTTCTTCGAGCGAAGCACAGAGGGGGAATTGAAGCGGGGACATTTTCACTTTTCTCGTAATTGCTTCGCCGTTTCTTCCGGAAGAGTGTCGTTGATAAAAACTCCGCATCCCGCTTCGCTTCCTGCGAGGTATTTCAATTTATCCGCCGTGCGATAGGGTGGGGTGAATTCGATGATGAAGGTGCTGTACTCCGTTGGATATTGGAAAAGACTTTTAATGTAAGGCATCGAGAACCCGAACAATTTATCGAGTTTTTGCGTCACGGTTTTAATCGCTTCTGGTAGGGAATCGAGTTGGTTTTCGTCCATATGCGATAAATCGCAAACTTGTTTTTTCGGAACGATGTGCGTTTCATAAGGATATCGTGCAAAAAAAGGGACGAGTGCAACCCATTCTTCCGACTGCCAAACGATTCTTCTGCCATCTCGAAGTTCCATTTCCAGCCAATCCTGTGCAAGTGTTTTTCCTGTTTTTTCGAAATGATTTTTTTCTGCGTTCAGACGAGTTTGAATGACAAACGGAATGAAAGGATAGGCGTAAATTTGTCCATGCGGGTGAGACAAAGTAACTCCGATTTCTCGACCTTTGTTTTCGAAAATGTAAACGTATTTCACCTGCGGGCGGTGGATTAAATCTTCGTATCGGTCTTTCCATACTTCGACGAGTTTGCGAATGTGAGCGATGGGCAAATCTGCTAAGGTTGCGTTGTGGTCACTCGTGTAGCAGACGACTTCGCAGAATCCCTCGCTCGGGAGAACGGGGGTAAGTTCCGTGCCATGAACACTCGGAATTTCGGGGGGGGATTCGAGGCTCGGGAATTTATTTTCGAAAACAGCGATTTCGTAATCTTCTTCGGGAATTTCGGTGGCGGGTTTGCCAGGTTTCGTGGGGCATAAAGGACAGAAATCTTCGGGAGGGAAGAAGGTGCGGTCTTGCCGATGTGTCGCAGTGATAATCCACTCGTTATGGAAAGGATGCCAGCGCAACTCAGACATAAGCGATAGGATACTCCATTTTAGCCCCCCCTAAGCATCGGCACCGATTTACGAGGAAAACTGAAGGGAACAAATCTAAGGCGTCTCAGGGAGTTTTCTTCGGTGGAACAAATAGTTCGTGCGTTCGTTCGTATTCGGCGATTTTCACTTCGTGGAGGAGCGTCGTTCCGATGAAGTCGAGTCCTTTCATCAACGCCTCTTTCGTCGTGGGATGGATATCGAAAGGAATTTTTTCGTTGTCGAAACTCACTGTTTGGTTCGGAAGGTCTATCGTAACTTCTGTTCCGCTCCCTTTTTCAACGAGCCTCGCGTGGTCTTTTTCCGAGAGTTCGATGAGGAGTAAGCCGTTGTTTACTGCGTTTTGGCGAAAAATGTCGCTGAATCCGGGGGATTTTTCCGTTCTACGCGCAATCACCGCTCGAAAACCGGCTTGCTGAATCGCCCAAACGGCGTGCTCGCGACTACTGCCACAACCGAAGTTTTCCCCAACAACGAGAATGCTTGCGCCTTTTGCTTCCGGCGCATCGAGAGGAAAGTTTTCCCCTCGAAGGTCTTTGAAAAGGAGTTCACCGTATCCTGTGCGAGTGACCATGCTCAAAAACCGTGCGGGGATGATTTGGTCGGTGTCCACGTTGGACTGGTCGAGGACGGCGATTTTGCCTTTGTGAACAGTGAATGGTTCCATGAATGAACTTGAGGAATTTTACGCTTTATCTTATCGAAAAGTCCGGAAGATCAAATTCTTGTCCTCGTGAATATACCAGTATGTTTTCGATTTCTCATGTTTTTCCTAATACCCAACAAAGACTCCTGCTATAGTGGTTTCGTTTTGGCTAAAGGAGAGATAAATGAAGATATTCATCACCTGCGTAGTTATGGTATGGGCGTCTGTAGCCATCGCCGATGATTTGCTCGTCTGCGATCTGTTAGGAGATCAGGTTCTTCGCTACGATGGCACTACAGGAGCGTTTCTCGGTGTGTTCGCTTCAGGCTCGGTAATAGATGGACCAGAAGGAATCACCGTAGGACCTGATGGAAACGTGTATATCGCGAGTGAATATTCCGCGAACGTGACGAAATGGAGTCCTTCGGGGACATATTTAGGTGAATTCGTTAGCCCCGGAGAAGGGGGATTGTTCGGCGAACAAGACCTCGAATTCGGACCGGATGGAAATCTTTATGTCATGGGACATATCGCCCCTGAGTCGGATTCTATTTGGAAGTTCGATGGAACTACAGGGACATTTATCGGTATGCACGGTTTAGGAGGAGGACCAGGGCACACGCATGGAATGTCTTGGAGAGCGAGCGATGGCGATTTATATCAAGGGCAATTGAACGGACCCTATGTTATCAACCATTTCAATGGCGTGACAGGGGGATTAGAAGGTGTTTTCACGACGGCGGATGAGTTGGCCATCATGAACGATATGTTGTGGGGACCGGATGACGATTTGTATGTTTCGAATCCTTTGATTGATGGGATGCTCGTTGGTGGAATCATCCGATTCGATGGAGCGACAGGTGCTTACATGGGGGTTTTCAGTGACGCAGGCGGCGCGGTGAGCACTTGGGGGATGGCATTCGAAGGCGAGTATCTTTACTATACAGCGAGTAACTCCGTTGTGCGCGTTCTTGCTTCAACAGGCGGAGGTGCGAGTTTCTTCGTTTCACCGGGTTCGGGTGGTCTTAGTTCTGCGTCTTCGATTGCGTTCGTTGTTCCAGAACCTGCTTCTATACTTGCAATTGCATTAGGACTCGCGTTTTTCAGTGCTCGGCGATGTAACCGGCAGTGATTGAGTGGTTATCGAAAGAACGAGCGCTTAAATAAAGTGTATGCTTAGGTGATAGAAATGCCTAAGCGGTATTACATCACGACCCCCATTTATTATGTGAACAGCGTTCCGCATATCGGGACGGCGCTCACGACGCTCGCGGCGGATATAACAGCGCGTTACCAAGAAATGAGGGGAAAGCAGGTGCATTTCCTCACCGGTACGGACGAAAACGCAACCAAAGTGGCAGAAGCGGCGCAGGCGGCGGGAAAAGCGCCTAAAGAATTCGTGGATGAAATCTCACAGGAGTTCGTCAGGATATGGAAAAGGATGAACATCCGGTACCACGATTTCATTCGCACGACCGAACCGCGTCACACTCGCGTCGTGCAAGAAGTTTTTCGCAGGTTGCTCGAGGGGGGGCATATTTACGAAGACGAATACAAGGGGTGGTACGACGTGTCTTCGGAAACCTTTTATAAAGAATCGGAATTGGTGGATGGAAAAAGTCCCGAAGGGAATCCTGTGAGGTGGGTGGAGGAGAAAAATTATTTCTTTCGACTATCCGCATTCGGTGAACGATTGCTGAAACACATCGAGGAGAATCCTAAATTCATTCTTCCCGAAGTGCGGAGGAACGAGGTTGTCGCATTCATCAAACCAGGGTTGCACGACATCTGCGTGTCGAGGAGGAATACGGGGTGGGGAATACCCGTTCCGGGGGACGAAAGTCGTGTGATTTATGTCTGGATCGATGCATTGATTAATTACATTTCTGCCATCGGTTGGCCTGATGGTAATTGGCAAGAGTATTGGCCCGCGGATGTCGAGTGGATGGGGAAGGACATTTTGGTGCGTTTCCACGCGACGATTTGGCCTGCCATGCTTATGGCGCTGGAAATGGAATTGCCGAAAACTTTGGTCGGACATGGATGGATGCTCATCGGAGAGGAGAAAATCAGCAAATCGAGAGGCAATGTTATCCCCCCCCTCGAATTGGCAGAGGAAGTTTCTTCGAGAACGGGGGTTTCCGAGGAATTGGCAGTCGATGTCGTCCGTTATTACATGGCACGCACGATGCCCTTCGAAACGGACTCGAAATTCACGTACGAAGATTTCGATTCCAAATACAATTCTGAAATCGTAAACGATTTTTCGAATGGAATCCACCGCGTAACGAGCATGCTCAACAACTTTTGCGATGGAGAGATTCCGGATGCGCCTTTGATAGAAAAAATCGTGGAGGAAGTGCGTGATGTGTTACGAAGTTATGAAATGGCGATGGAAGAATTCCGCATAGATAACGCGGTGGAATGTATTCGTGCGCTCGCTGCGCAACTCAATATGGCGATAGACCAGGAAAAGCCATGGGATTTGCGCAAAAACAAAGACCCGCGATTCGGGAGCGTTATGCGCACGCTGGCATGGATGGTGCGCATGTTGGAAGGATTGTTACGTCCCATTACTCCTTCTTTTTCGGACAGAATTGCCGGGCTATTGGCGTTACCCGCAGTAACGAAATGGGAAGATATCGGGGGGGCTCATTCGGTTCCCTCGTCGCATAAAATTGCAAAAGCAGAGCCGATCTATCCGCGATTAGAGACTTCTAAACCCTCCTTCGCGAAGAGCGAAACAAAAAAAGAAACACAGGAGAAAGCGATGAGCGAAACGATTACATTCGAAGAGTTTTCGAAAGTGAAATTGCAGATTGCACGCGTGTTGGATGCGCATAAAGTAGAAGGAGCCGATAAGTTGCTGCGATTGGAGTTGGCTGTAGGCGATGAAAAACGTCAAGTCGTCGCTGGAATAGCAAATGAGTATTCTCCCGAAGATTTGATTGGAAGACAAGTCGTTTTAGTTGCGAACCTCGAGCCTCGAAAATTGCGAGGAATCGAAAGTCAAGGGATGATTTTAGCGGCGGATGGACCGAACGGAGAAGCGATTCTTATTCAACCGGATAAAGAAGCGCCTGATGGTGCGCGTGTGCATTAAAAAAATCAGAGTGCTTTCTGGTTTCCTATGGGAAGGGGAATTAATAAACCAAGAAACTTTAATCTTTGTGGCAACTATATAGAAAACCCTCCCTTGAAGGTTCCTCCTCTTCGCTTCGCTCGAAGGGGAACCGAATGTTTCATAGATTCACCCTTATTTGAAGGGAACGCTGAATTATTTAAAGATTACATTTTTTAAAAAATGCTTTTTTTTGTGCATAAGGATGGGGAAATCAATCACGACTGATTATTCGCACCTCACGGCGCTCCTACGATTCATCGCGCCTCACGGTGCTCCTACGATATGTCGCGCCTTACGGAGCTCCTACGGTGTTTTTAACCATCGCAAAAGCCCTCGAATCGGGTCGAAATACACGTCGGCGACTCTCTCTTTCAAAGGAATGATTCCGTTATCCGTAATGTGAATCTCTTCAGGGCAAACTTCGGTGCAGCATTTCGTGATATTACAAACGCCTACTCCTGCGACTTCTTTGAGGAACTCAGAACGGTCTTCGACGTCCAACGGATGCATTTCGAGCGCAGCGAGTTTTATCATAAAGCGGGGACCGAAGAAGATATCTTTTCGCTGATGGTCTCTGAGTATATGGCATACGTTTTGACATAAAAAGCACTCGATACATTTGCGGAATTCTTGCACTCTTTCCACATCTTCCTGCATCATCCGCAGCGGTTCTTTACTCCCTTCGTCAGCGAGTTTTAGGGGGGGTATTTTTCTCGCAATTTCGTAATTCCAAGACACATCGCACACCAAATCTTTAATCACGGGAAAGGTTTTTAAGGGTGTAACGATAATCGGTTCTTCTATAGGCAAGGAATCTATGCGCGTTTTGCACATCAAACGTGGTTTGCCATTGATTTCTGCACTGCAAGAGCCGCATTTCGCAGCCTTACAGTTCCAGCGGCATGCGAGCGATGCGTCTTGTTCCCTTTGGATTTTATGAATCGCATCGAGAACGACCATACCCTCGAAGGTTTCGACGGTATAGGATTGAAAATATCCTTTTTCCTGGTTTCCTCGAAAGATATTCAGCGTTACCGTTGCCATGGCTATCCTTCTATTATTTTTTTGAGATGTTCGGGCATCTCCGGTACTTTTCTGTGGCTCAATTTGATTTCACCGTTTTCCAATCGGGCGATGATGTTGTGCTGTGCCCAATACGGGTCTTCGAGGTCGTAATCCAATCTCCAATGTCCTCCTCTGCTTTCTTTTCGTTCGAGGGCAGAGCGTACGATGACCTCGCTGACCGTGAGCATGACTTGAATGTCCCTCGCCTGATGCCATCCAGGATTGAAACAAGTGTCTCCTTTCACCGCAATCTTTTTTGCGCGTTCTTTTAGTTCGTGAATTTTTTCCAATGCTCGTTTCAAACCTTCTTCTGTTCTCGCAATCATCGCGTGTTCTTGCATCGTGTCTTGGAGTTCTGTATGCAATTGGTAAGGATTTTCTCCTGATTCTCTTCGCAATGGCTCCATAAGAAGATTCACTTCTTCTGAGATTTCCGATTCCGAAATTTCTCCGCTTTCGTTTTGCATCGCGTATTCACCCGCTGCTTCTCCTGCGCGTCTCCCGAAGACCAACAAGTCGCTAAGGGAATTCCCCCCCAAACGGTTTGCGCCGTGAAGCCCTGTTGCAACTTCTCCGCAAGCATACAAGCCCGGAACATTCGTGGCACACGTCTCAGGATCCGAAGTGACCCCCCCCATAGTGTAATGAATCGTAGGATAAACTTCCATCGGTTCTTTCGTGATATCTACGTTCCCTAAATGCAAGAACTGGTCTACCATGCTGGGGAGTCGTTTTCTAATGTAGTCTGCTCCCATGTGAGAGATTTGGAGATATACCCCCCCATGTTCCGAGCCTCTGCCCGCTTGAACTTCTTTGTAGATAGCACGCGCTACGACGTCTCTCGGTAATAACTCCGGTGGTCTGCGATAGTTTTTCTTGTCATGAACCCATTTTAGGGCTTCTTCCAGAGTTTCGGCAGTTTCCTTTCTATAGAACTCGGGGACGTAATTGAACATAAATCTCTCCCCTTTACTGTTAAGCAGAATTCCGCCATCTCCCCGGACCCCTTCCGTGACTAAAATTCCTCTCATGCTCGGTGGCCAAATCATTCCGGTGGGGTGAAATTGCACCATTTCCATGTCTTTCAGTTCTGCGCCAGCGCGAAGAGCCAAAACGACCCCATCACCGGTAGACTCCCATGAATTCGACGTGAAGCGATACATTCTCCCCCACCCCCCCGTTGCTAAGACTACTGCTTTCGCTTTGAATACGACGATTCCTCCGTCCATTCGACGATAGCCGACAGCGCCGGAAATGCGGTCTCCATCTTTAAGCAATCGGATAATCGTCAATTCAGGATAGTCGAAAATCCCCATACTTACGGCTTTATCTTGCAACGTTCGAATGATTTCCAATCCGGTTCTGTCACCGACGTGCGCGAGGCGGCGATATTTGTGCCCTCCGAATGCGCGTTGAGAAATCAGACCTTTGCCCGTTCTATCGAAGACTGCACCGTATCGCTCCAATTCTAAGATTCTTTCGGGGGCTTCTCGTGCGAAGATTTCTACCGTGCGCCAATTCGCTAAGAATTTCCCCCCTCGAATCGTGTCTCGGAAATGCACTTCCCAGTTGTCTTCTGTATCGAGATTCCCCAATGCTGCTGCTGCCCCCCCCTCTGCCATTACGGTATGTGCTTTTCCTAATAGCGATTTTGTAACGAGCCCTACTTTCGCTCCTTTTTCCATCGCTCCGATGCATGCACGCAATCCTGCGCCTCCAGCACCGATCACGAGTACGTCGCAGTTGAAAACTTCGTAGTTGTTCATAAGTACAGTTTGAAGAAAACGAAGTCTTGAATCGTTCCGCTGGTTACGAGTCGGATATAGAAATCAGCAAACCCTACACCGATGAGACTCGACCACGCGAAAAACGCATGCCGTTCGTTGAGGGAAGTGATTTTCTGCCAAAGAGAATAGCGAGCACGAGATACAGAACTACACGAAAAGCAATCGAGACATCCTCCAGAGAGGTGACGGAAAGAGTGACAACCAAACACGTACCCCGTAAGCAATAACCAGTCGCCGAGCAAAATAAGTGAGCCGACACTTAATCCCCACCCGTCAGCGAAACGCATGGCTTTAATAACATCGATTCCCAATATCACGAGGAAAATGAGCGCGAAATAGAGGGCGAAACGATGAAGATTTTGCAAAGCCCAAGGGAAATTCTTCTCTCCTGTGTATTGAGGTTTTGCATTTCCTCGCACCGCACATGCCGGAGGAGTCAGGAAAAAAGCACGGTAATACGCCTTGCGAAAGTAATAACATGTCGCTCTGAAAAATAGAGGAAACGGCATAATAATCATCGCCGGCGTTATCGTAAAGCCGTAAATTTTCCAGTCTACAAGGAACAGAGGAGAATAAAACGGGCTTAAAAGGTCCGGGACGAGACCTTCACTCCAAGGTACAGGGAGGTGATGGGGTGCAGAATAAAATTGGTTTTCGAATGAGCGAAAAGTCGCATAAATGATAAAAATCGCCAGACCGAGGAATATGAGTAAGGGTTCAATCCACCAACGGTCTTTACGGAGAGTGCGGGTTTCGGAAAGTTTTGCTGAAGTTGTCTTAGCTCCTTCTGTAAACTGCTCTGCCATAGCTTCTCTTTGCTTTCATCCTACCCGAACCTAAGAATTTTTTTGTGAGCCTCCCGTTACAGTGTTTCCAGAAGCGATATCGCACATTTCGACGACCATTCTCTGCAAGGATTCCGTTTGGCTCGCCGAGGGCAAGAGCCCGAAAAATCGCATATTCGCTCGCACTAAAGATTGCATCATAGCGGCGATTTGCTCGAGCGAAAGCCTGCTTGCAAACTGGCTTATTTTTTCCTTTCTCCAATTCTCTTTGATATTTTTCAGGCTGTCCGAGGCTGGGCAGATTGTTTCGGATGCTTCGCTCGTGAGAGAAACGGAGTTGTCCAATAAGGCACGCGCTTGAAAGATGTATTTGAGATTCTTGTGGATTTGCGTAAAGAGGAAACCGAGAACAGGTCTTTCGAGTTTGTCGGCTGTGGAAAGAAGCACCTGCAAATGCTGAAGTGCGGACCGGTGATTCCCGGCGCAAATCGCATCGATCATTTGAAACGACGCCCATTCCTCTGAAGGGGTTACGATTTCCCGAACATCCGATTTCGTGATTTTTCCTTTTTTCGCGCAATAGGCTAAAAGTTTTTCGAATTCATTGAATGCATCCGTCGTATTGCCGGAGGTCATCGAGATAATTTCTTGAAGAGTGCCCGCGTCAATGGTTAGATTGGCTTTTTTCGCGCGATTGAGCAATTCCGAGCCCAGTTTTTCTTTTGGGGGGGTTACGATAAGCACTTTGCCTATCTTTTGAATCGTCGAACGTATTTGTTTGGTTTCTGCGGGAAGTTCGTTTTCTTTCAGCGTCTCGCAAGTGAGAATGAGTAGTGCGCTCGAGGGTAAGTTTTCCAATTGCGATGCGAGACGAGCGCCTTCGCCTTTTCCTAAATTTTCTATCCTACGAACGAGAACGGTTTTTCTCTTCGCGAGAAAAGGAAAACTGCAAGCGGCGTCGAAAATTTCTCGCGCCGTACTTTCGGAGGCTTCCAATTCGACAAAATCGAACGAATCCTCTTCGATGCCTGCTTCCTTTTTGAGAAGTGCGATTTGCGTTCGAAGGCTGGAGGGCTCATCGCCGAGGAGCAGAATTGCGTTCGAAGATTTATTCGCCATTGGTCACTGTTTGCGTGCTAAATTCGCGTAACGCAAGTGCGATTTCTCGAATTTGTTCTTCACTCGGTTCTTCTTGGGCAAAGAATGCCTGATTGAATTTCTCCGCTATTTCTTTTGCCAAATGTCCGTTACTCGAATGCATTGTGTAAGTGTTTACGTATTCTGACAAGGTTTCCGAAGGAGAGGGGGGGCGTCCGACGGATTTTCGAAGTTTCGCCAGGAATGAAAAATATAAGGGGCGCAGTTTCCGGAACGATTTAGAGAGCGTTCGTCGTGTTTTAATCCATGTGGAAGTAGATACCCAGAGAATGGTCAGGAATACCAAGCCGAAGAGAATTCCAGCTGCCCAAGTAGCCCATTGCAAGGTTGCGTTCTCACCACCCGAATCAATAATGGCTCCGCGCTCCCCCCCCGGAACCGGCTCGGCGATATCGGTAGGGTCAAAAGGTATCCATCCATAAGGATGGAAAAACACTTCCGTCCACATATGAGCGTGTCGGTCTTGAACGATATATTTTCCGTCTTGCATACTCTCTGGGTCAAGGCGATAGCCAACAACGACTCTTGCAGGGATTCCTACGGCGCGACAAGCCACTGCGAGTGCAGAAGCGAACAAATCGCAATAGCCTTCACGAGTTTCGAAGAGAAACGCCGCGACGCGGTCTTGATTTCCAGTGATACGAGGAGCGCGTAAGTTATATTTGCATCTCTTTCCTATGGCATACATCAAGGCGACAACTGCGTCGTAATCCGTAGGTGAGTGTTCGATTACTCCTTTTGCCCAATCTCTTATACGGGGGTCGATTTGGTCATTAAGGCGTTCTCTAAAGAGGTTTATATATTCTTGGCGATCGATTTTCGTTGCTTGTCGAAGTTGCGTGGGTGTCGGTTTTGCGCGAATGCTTTCTACGTAGACTTCTCTGCCTTGATAAAGTCTCGGTGTAACGAAAACCGCTTCGTTATTTACGAACCGGACGGTTCCTCGATATTCTACACGAATCGGAATACCCGTAGAGTACGCGATTAAATGCGTTCTTGCGAGTACCTTTATGTGCAATTTATCCGTTATTGCATCTTTTACTGGAAATCGAGGGGGGGGTATGCGAAAAACTCCTGCGTTTTCGAGTTGAGAATGCGGGCTTTCATTTTGCGGAGGTATGCCTTCTGAAAAAGAAGTACTCTCCGTCCAGCCGACTCCACGATAAGAACGAAAAGAATGTGCTCGAAGGTAGGGATAGTCCGTATCTGTAGTAACCTCGAGAACGGGAATATAAGAACTCGTTCGTGGACCTCCTCCGATAAACTGGTCTACGTAAGTTAGGTTCGAACCGACGGTTGTAGTCGGGGGGGTCCATTGCACTTGGGGTGCGCCAGTTACCGCTCGAACAGCACCACCAATAGCAGGAGACATTATCCACGACACTCCCGCAACTAAAAGGACGGAAAGAATCGCGACTCCAGGACCTGCCATAGCTTTCCAAGGTCCTGCACGCAGTTCTTCAAAACTTTTCGCTCCTGCCGATAAGGCTTGAGAAAGCATCATGCGAATGTGTAAGCGTGCGAGTAAAACAGCCACGCTCGCTATGAATAGAATCAGAGAAATATCGAAATAACCTCCCGTTTCGAGCCATGACAATAAACCGAAAAGCGCAATTCCAGGAACGACCATAAACAACATCGCTCCATCCGACCACACGAAAAAGAGGCTAAAAGCAACGAACCAACATAAGAAGGAAAGAACTCGAAGTTCGGGGGGGAACCCACCCCCCGGAAGCGCTTTGCTCAACTGAGGCGTATTGAGTAAAACGAAAATCGCCACGAGAGCGATGAGCCATCCGAGAAATTTACTTTTACCGATATTCGGAAGAGCGAGGCGAATCAAATAACTTACGAGCAATCCAATTGCAGAAAGGGCGACGAAGAATAATCCTATGAGGGGTTGTTGAACCGAATTCCCGCTAAGAAACAAAGGGATAGAGCAAGCAGCCCAAAGAGTGACGAAGTCAACGCCGCTCGGTTGTAAATTCGTAATTTCTTCTTTTACGTTAAGCGCTTTTCTCATATTTTTCGCTTTTGTCGTAGACTTCGAACGGATTGGGCATGAATCTTATCGCTACGCGGGGGGCTGCGATAGAGGCGAGGAAATGAGGCTCCGTTGCGGAACGAATCGAACTTTTCTGCGAAGCTCGGGCAAACGAATTTGCATCGTAAACATAGACGACAACCGGATAATTCGCGGTGAGCGACCTTATGGCTTCGTCCATTCCCGGTTCGACGACAGCAAGCATGAGAACGACCGTACATTGGGGGGGCAAAAATCGCATGCACCGCTCGATTTCCGAAGCGAAAGAATAGGGACGATCTGCCTCTGCTTTCGCCAAAGCATCGCAAATCTTACGATAACGAATTTCTGAAGAGTGAGTAAATTCTTCCATACCTTCGAGAGCAGGAAGCAGAACCGGAGAGCCGCGATTGAGCATTTCATCCGCTAAGAATGCTGCATGACTGCACATCGCTTCGAGGGTCGTCGCACCTCCTTCGCCAATTTCCGTGTCTTTCGTTAATTGTAAAAACAAAGCGACATTCGTGGTGAAACCCGCATCGAATTCTTTCACCATAAGTTGCCCTTTCCTCGCAGTGCTTCTCCAGTGCACGTGTCGCAAAGGGTCACCTGAAGAATATTCTCGCACACCTCGAGCTTCCATTCCCGGGCCACGACTTTTGCCATCGTCCGTGTAAGCGGCTGACCAGCCGCTCAATGCTGCGAGGTCAATCGTAAAAGGAATTTTTGCAGGATGCACGATAATTTCAGCGGGTGTTGTTTCGTATTTTTGTTCCGTGCTCAAAATTCCGAGTGAATCGGTGCTAATCACTCGTAAACTCGACCAACGAAAAACACCTCTTCGCGTCGGACGAATTTGATAGCGAGTTTCGATGGGTTCGCTATAAATCGGTGCAATTGGTAGAGGAAGGAGTTCGCTTTCGTGCGTCAGTTTATGGGGGATTTCATCCACGATAACGAGCAGCGGTCTTCTCATGCGAATCGTGGACCAAACGCGGATTCGAATGTCGACCCGTTCGCCGGCTGTGATAAGGGACGGTATGATGCGTTCGAAACGAAGACCTTTCGTTGCTAAAATGGCTTGCGCTTTCAACGCAACGAGAGTAACGATCATAACGGTACTCATGTAGAAAAGCGCAGCGCTATTCAACCAAACGCCCACGAACATGAGGAACCCCCCCGAAACGCTCAACGTCAATACTGCATATCTACGCATTTTCGTTTAAGATACGGGAACAGGGGCGCGAATGTTCGCTACGATTCCTTCGATGAGCTCCTCCGTTCCGATTCCTCTCGAACGCAAATCGCCTCTTGGAATAATTCGATGGGAGAGAACGCAAGGTGCCATCGCCTTTACATCGTCCGGTCTAACGAATTCCTGGTTATGGTATGCCGCTCTTGCTTGTGCCGCTTGCAGAAGCAATAAAGAACCGCGCGGGCTAGCACCTAACATGATTTGATTCGAAGTTCTAGTTGCCGTGACGATATCTACGATATATTCTCGAATGGAGGGATGCACGTAAATTTCGCGAACTGCTTTCTGCATCGCAGTCAATTCTTCTGGCGTTACGACTTGAGTGACCTTATTGATAGGATGCTCGATTTGCTGCGCTTGCAAAATGTCCACTTCGACATCATGCGCAGGATAGCCTAAAGATAATCTTGCGAAGAAACGGTCTAATTGCGCTTCGGGAAGGGGATAAACACCGGTCAACTCCACATTGTTTTGTGTTGCGATCACGAAGAATGGGTCGGGGAGTTTTCGCGAAACCCCATCGGTCGTTACCTGTCTTTCTTCCATCGCTTCTAAAAGCGCTGCTTGAGTTTTGGGCGTCGCTCGGTTGATTTCGTCTGCCAACACGACATTGCCGAAAATCGGCCCAGGGAGAAATTCGAATTCCATTAACTTTTGATTGAAAACGCTCGAACCCGTAATATCACTGGGCAGAAGGTCGGGCGTAAATTGAATCCTCCGAAATTCTCCACCGATAGACTTTGCCAAAGCCTTCGAGAGCATCGTTTTTCCGACACCGGGGACGTCGTCGAGCAAGATGTGCCCATTGCAAAGAAGCACGAAAACCGCCTTCTCGATGGTTTCGCGCTTTCCGAAGATGACGGTTTCTACTTGTTCGACGATGGCTCGCGCCTTCTCAGATACTTCTTTTGCTCTCAATAAATGCTCCTAAATGATAGGAAACGCAGCAATCTATGGTAGCGTTCCGTTGATGGAATGGTTCTATTATATGCCCTAACGGTATACTTTCTTCTTCTAAGATGGGAATTGAAAGAAATAAGAGAAAACCGAAGCGACGGAGGACCCCTTCACAAAGGCTGCGCAGGAGAATGAAACCTGTTTTTGTCCTTCCTCCGCTTGAAACCCAAAACGGAGAGCCGGCCTCCGTGTCTCGAACTGAAGAAGCGGAGAGGGTCGAAAGTCCTAAAAAACCTCGTACAAGCAGGGCAAAGAAGAATACGGAGAAGCCCTCGAATAAAAACGCGGAGTAAACCACTAGTCGCTTTTTGGTGACTATCCCTTTTCGAAAGTGAATTATTTTCAAAAGTGAAAAGCACCCAAAGTTTCATGCCTTTGGGTGCTTCGTATCCTTACTTACTGCAACAGCCGCAACCGCATTTGCAGCAATCACAACAGTCGCAGCAATCGCAACAATCGCAGCATTTACATTTGCTCATGAGGAACCTCCTAATCTGGATGCTTGAAGTGCACCCACAGGAAGGCAGCATTTCCCAGAACTTCGCATTCGGAGTCTTAGCGCGAGGCGCTCCGTGTCTTCATGCGGGGGTGTGTATTCCGCTAAAGCCTCGAGAAGCCATTTGGGGAGGTTCTCAGCCAAACGATAATAAACCCATGTTCCGTCTTTTCTGGAAAAAACGAGGACTGCCTGTCGGAGCACGTTCAAGTGAGAGGATAAGGTCGAAAGTTTTATTCGGAGAGCGTCGGAAAGTTCGCATACGCAGACGTCTTCGCAGCCAGATTCTGGGCATCGAAGAAGAGCAGCGAGAATTCTTAACCGGTTTTCATCCGATAATGCGCCGAATACCAGAGGATTTGCTCTCACAGGGTAATAATACCACGATATTTCGGCAATCATCGAAATAATAATTCACGGTATACTTTTTTCCAAGTCGGGGCGTGGCTCAGCCTGGTAGAGCGCTCCTTTCGGGTGGGAGAGGTCGGCAGTTCAAATCTGCCCGCCCCGACCATAACAGGTTTATAAAACGAATGTCCTCTCGAGTTCTTTTAGTGGGTCCACCGCAGGTCGGGAAAACTCGTCTCGGAATGAAAATGTGCAAGGAGGATGGGTTTTATTATTTAAATCTCGATCCCTCGAGGCAGGACATCGCGCCACTTTCTACCGTTTCATTGTATGCCCCAGGTGGGAAATCTCTCGGATTTCACTTTATCGGCTCATTGAGTTTGTGGAAGAAGCCATTAGCCGCGGTAACAGCGTTGTTGTGGGGGGTTCGTGAGGCGAACGCATCGCCCTTAGTTGTCGAAGTCACACTCGAGCCAACGACATCGCAGCAAACCGACTTATATCGAAACTTAACTACACTTTTATTGCCCGAGAAAATTATTGGGATTGGATTCGAAGGGGTGGGAAGCATCTTGCTCCCGCATGCAGAATGCCGCATCGAAGTTCGCCCCCCACTCGAAGGCTCGGAAAGGCGTCCCGAAAACGTGCTAACGGCTTGGAGAAATGCATGTTGGAAAACCTACTTTACGAATTCGAAAGAATTGGATATTTCTCTTCGAGATGTCGCGTTTTTAGGTGCGCGGTTTCGTTCAGGAATCCCGTTAGAAGTTGCAGAATTAAATACCCTACATGAAATGGGATTTAAGGAAGCGAGTTATGCGGAAATCATCGGCGATTATTTATATATCGTTTCTCAGGAAAAGAATGGGGGCAGAAAAATGTCGAATGCGCTACGATTCTTCGGATGCAAGAAAGGAATCCTTGTTCATCCTGCTTTATTTCGTGGGCTTATCATAGGATTAGAGCAGGCAAATGGTTGGCATGTCGCTGTCGGAAGAATACAGGCTATGGAATTCGATAAAGAAATGGTGCGAATTTTAACGCCGATAGACGCGGAGGCAGCGATTTCCAAAATCCATATCGGAAGAGTTCGTCTCGATCCTGAATTTCGGGAATTAGGCGAATTGCGCGCTTGGCAGGTATAAATTCGATATGCTTAATGTGGTTTTGGTACGGCATGGTCAAACGGAATGGAATGCGGCTATGCGAAATCAAGGTCATATCGATATCCCCTTAGACGAAGTGGGGCGTGAGCAATCCAGAAAACTCGCGAATTCTCTCAAAGAGCGTTCATTCGAAGCAATTTTTTGCAGCGATATGTCTCGGACGATAGAGACGGCGAAGGCAATTGCAGGTGTTACGAATTCCAGCAACCTCATCGAAGACTCTCGATTGCGGGAAAGGAATTATGGAGAGTGGGAAGGAAAAACGAGGGAAGAAATCGCAACGAAAGAGGCAGAGCATTTAGAAAGATACAGGAGCGACCCTGCGTTTTATGCACCGACGGGGGGGGAGACCGGAATAGAAGTTTTTGCACGCTGTTCTTCTTTTCTTTGGGAGATGCTGCAAAAATATCCGAAAGGGGATATTCTTATCGTATCCCACGGAGGTACGATTGCCAACCTCATCGCTGCTTTGATAGGAGGTTCTCCCGGTACGGCTTCTTGCTTTCGCATTATGAACGCTTCGATTACGGAAATCGAAATTTCAGAAAATAAGCGCAGAACTCTCTTGCGCTATAACGACGTTTCTCATCTCGATTCCAAACCTCTACCGAGCACGATGCGTGCATAATTTACAGAAATTGGGCAGTCGGAATATCCTTTTTCCTATTTTCGGCGGAATCTTGCTCGCACTTTCGTTTCCTCCGTTTCCGTTATTTTTGCTTGCGTGGGTCGCCCTCGTTCCCGTTTTAGTTACTCTTACGGAATGCAATTTACGCCAGGCATTCGGAAGGGGTTATTTATTTCTTTTTGCTTTCGGATTGATTAATTTCTTTTGGCTTGCCCAATTCGTGTCTCGTTGGACGAATTCTATCCTTTTGGGTACCGTTCCTTACCTTTTGGTTTGTGCTGCGTTCGCAGTGTACGGGGGGGTATGGGCGATGGCGAGTGCGAAAGCGATGGAAAGAAAAGCGTTTTGGGCGATTCCTTTGATTTGGGCGGGTGTAGAAGTTTTGCGCTCCGGTATTCCTTATTTGGCCTTTCCTTGGGCTTTGCTGGGAACATCTGTCACTCCGATAACGACGTTTCTCCAGCCTGCATGGTGGGGGGGCATTTATTTTTTATCTGCCGTATTATGCCTTTTCAATGTTTTCGTTTTGCGTTTGGGAATGAAAGCCGAGATGCGGGAGACAAAGATTTATTTTATTTTTCTGCTCGGGATATTCGCTGGAAGCATATTCAGTTATCTTTATGAGATTCCCGGTGAAAAACGCGTTCTCGTAGCTGCGCAACCTGCTGTGGATTTGGCATTTTCCGATAGCCAAACTCAAAGAAAATTGCTTAAGGAACGCATTCCACTCGTTCTTAGGATTGGTTCATCTTCCCGAATAGATTTGGTCGTCCTCCCTGAAGGCATTTCTTATGCAATAGATAACGAGCCTCCGCGAGCACCCTTCTCTTTGGATTTCACCGTTCCTGCTATTTTGGGGGGGCAAAGGAAAACATCGGAAGGAACGTATCAAAGTTTATTCGCTTTCGATGGGAAGTGGCAGTATGCCGATAAAACGCGCTTGGTAATCTTCGGTGAATACGTTCCGTTTCGCAAGCAATTACCTTTTTTAGTCCCCCTCTTTCGCTTACCGACAGGTGATTTGATCCCTGCTACGCAGGTAACGACATTGCAAGTGGGGGGGATTCGCGTGGGGGGGATGATTTGCTTCGAGGTACTTTTCGAAGAGGTCGCTCGAAAGCATTTGGAAAACGGTGCGCAGGTTTTGGTAGTTCCGAGCATGGACGATTGGTATCAAGGCACGGGAGCGATTGGACATTTGAGGGCGGTCGCGATTGTGCGCGCAGCGGAAAACCGCGTTCCGGTCGTTCGCAGCGCTCCCACAGGACCGAGTTTAGTGGTAGACGATAGAGGAAACGTCGTGAGTGAAACAGAAGTAGGGAAGCCTTCCATCGCACGTGGGGAAGTCGTTATACATCCCCCCCTTGTTAGCCCTTTGCGAAAGTGGTTTCCTTATCTCGCTTTAGCGTTTTGGATTTTCTTTTTGCTGATTCCGAGAAGGTCCACCCTACCCAATCGGTAACGTATAGACTATTTCTCTCGTGAAATGTATATCCCTCTCTAAGGGTTCCCCCTGCTTACGCAAGGGGAACCGGTTTTTGAATTGACATGCTCTCTTTTTGGGTCAGAAATATCACAGCCTAAAGGATGGGCATCTCGGTGAATGGGCATCTCCGTGAATGGGCAATCGAACTTTGTGCAGTAAATTCGGCGTCTTTTATGAAGGAAGGAATGGGTTCTATGAAACGGAAAGCATTATTACTTGTCGCGTTTATCCTTTTACCGTTATTTTCGCTCGGTCAATACAAGAACGCGCCGGATTGGATTTCGAGCGATAAACATTATGCGACCGGTGGCGCATTTGCGGACATCAACAACGATGGTTGGCTCGATTTCGTCGTTTCGAATGGAAACGATATGTCGAAAGAAAAAGTCACTGTTTACTACAATACGGGGGGGATATTGCAGTCTTCTCCAGGATGGCAGTCTGCCGATGCGAAATATCACGGGCATTTAGCGATTGGAGACGTGAACCAAGACGGATGGCTGGACGTCGCTGTTGCAATTTTGGTTGCGCAAGGTGGTCCTGGAGTTAAACTTTATTTGAATCAAGGGGGGGTATTGAGCAGCAATCCGAGTTGGACTTCGAGCAACAGTTTTTACGGTTGGCACGTCGCTTTCGGCGATCCCGATTCGGATGGGGATTTGGATTTGCTCATCGGTTCTTCCGATGCTTATGGGGGGCAAAAATGGAAAAACTTCATCTATTTCAATGTGGGGGGGACTTTGCAAACGACTCCTGGATGGCAATCGAACGACAACAATCATTTGGACCATATGGAGTTTTGCGATGTGGATGACGACGGCGACCAAGATGTCGTCGCCATAGGGAGTTGGACATATAATTTCATTTATAGAAACAACGGCGGGGTAATCGATACGATTCCCGATTGGCAGAGTACGGATAACGGCTCACAATTCGCCAATACGCTTGCCCTCGGAGACGTTACAGGAGATGGTAGACCCGACATGGTTATGAGCGACAACAACCAATTAGGTGGGGGAACGGGGAAATTCAAACTTTATCGCAACTCGGGAAATGGTTATTTCGAACAAACTCCTGGATGGTCGTACTATGTGGGATATGTGTCGGGATTAGCGCTCGCCGATGTGAACGCTGATGGAAGGTTAGATTTCGCTGGGGGGGCATGGTGGAATAAAGTCCGAATCTTTTTGAATAACGGAAGCGGATTCAATGCGACCCCTTCTTGGACTTCTTCGAATTCTTTGGTGGTGGAGGCGATTTGTTTCGGCGACCTGAATCGCGACGGTCTCGTTACGAAACAAGAGCGAAAAGACATTTATACGGGTAAGACAGTAAACTATTGGGATGCGAGCCCATTCCTTCAGATTCGAAATACACCTCGTAAATTATATTATTTAGATCGTCAGCCAATAGAAAAAATCGTAAAGGTCGTCGTGGATGGAAAAACTCTTTCCCAAACGGAATATTGCGCCAATTTGCTCAATGGATGGATTTCGTTGAAGAATGTGCCTACTCGAAGCGTTCTCGTGGAATATGTCTATTCTACGAAACTGGATATGGGTGTGACGGATTGGGATAATGGCGGAAATGTAGTTTATTATCATCAGTAGAGCGTTGGCTGTCCATCGAGGTGGAGAAAAATCACTTAAGTTGTTCGTCTTGTGTAATGGGTGAAAGCGAGCGGATTTTTAAAAATTGCTGAGTTTTTTAAAATTGCTGAACGGGGTTCGAGTATCCGTATCGAGGTATTGGGCGGGGTCACGACTTTCGCTTCGATGGCATACATCATCGTCGTGAACCCTGCGATTTTGCAAGTGGCAGGAATTCCCATCGCACCTTCGACCATTGCAACGATCCTTACTGCCGTATTCGGGTGTGTACTGATGGGTCTGCTCGCAAATCGTCCCATTGCTGTTGCGCCTTATATGGGGGAGAACGCATTCATCGCCTTCGGTCTTTCTGCGTTCGGTTTGACTTGGCAGGAACGGTTGGGCTCGGTATTCGTGGCGGGAGTCGTGTTTTTGTTGATTACTTTGTTCGGTTTGAGGCAATGGTTGGCAGAGAGTATCTCGAAGAGCATGAAGCATGCATTTGCGGTGGGGATTGGGTTATTTTTGAGTTTTATCGGGCTTTACGAAACGGGAATCATCGCGAGCGGGGCTCCGGCGGTGCCCGTGAAAATCGGTGATTTCCGCTCTCCTGACGTATTGTTGGCAATTTTAGGTTTTCTGTTGATTTCCTTTTTATTAGTGCGCAAGATAAAGGGTGCGATTCTTTTGGGCATCATCCTTTGCGGCACGATAGGGATACTTTTAGGGAGGGGGGCGCCATTGAAAGGAATTGCGACGATTCCGTTTCTAGGGGAATATTCTTTAGAACCCATCGCATTTCATTTAGATATCTTAGGAGTTTTGCAGTGGAGTCTATTTCCCGTTTTGCTCACCTTAGTGCTGATGGCGTTTTTGGATACTACGGGAACGCTTCTCGGTTTGGGAGCAGTGGGGGGGATGTTGGACGAAAAAGGGGAATTTCCGGAAGTCCAAAAACCGATGTTCGTGGATGCTCTTTCCTGTATGTTTGCTGCTTTGGTGGGCACTTCGACATCGGGTGCTTATATCGAATCGGCAACGGGAATTCGCGAAGGGGCGAGGACCGGGTTAGCGGCATTAGTTACGGGGGGGCTTTTCTTCGCTTCGTTGTTTTTTATTCCTTTGATAGAACCGTTTCAGTCTTTGAAGTTCGCCTATTATCCTGCGCTGATTGTGGTGGGCGCTTTGATGATGACTTCACTTAAAGAAATCGAGACCAACGATTGGACGGAGGTGATTCCCGCATTTGCGACGATTGCGCTGATGGTTTTTACATACAACATAGCGGACGGCTTGACGGCTGGACTCCTCCTTTATCCTATAATGAAAGCGGTCGCGGGGAAATATCGAGAAATCCGTCCTGGCATGCTCGTTTTAGCCGGATTGTGCTTGATTTATTATCTATTCGGTTTGCCGCATTAATACGCTAAATTGTGCACTGCATCGACAATGGCATGTAAGTTTTCTTCTGGCACTGCATTAGGGTCGTAAGTGCATCCGGGAGTAATCATAATCGGTCTTTCTCCTGCTTGACGAAGTGCGTCGTGTACCTCGCGTACGCAATCTTCGGGTGTGCCGTTCGGCATTGTATTCAGATTATCGAGACCACCGCAGATGGTTTGTCGTGTGAGTTTTATCGCCTCCGAAATGCTAGGGCCAGCATAGCGGTCTGCCCAATTAATTGCTTGAGTGGGATATTTGGTGAAACGTTCGAAATTTTTCGGTTTGCCGCAAACATGAAGCATGTTAAATGAAGCATTCGAAACGGCATCGAGAATGACAAAGTCATTGGGTTTTACGAACTCGTCGTAGTCGTTTGCAGTTTCGAGCCAATCGTCGCGCACGGAGAGAAAAATTCCATCCGAGCCTGCTCTAAGGCATTCTCTCGAAAAATGTGCAAGCGCTCTACTGATTTTTTGCAATGCTTCGGAAAGCACTTTAGCGTCTTCGCGGAGGATTCGCTGCAAAATTTCGTCGCGCTCATCGCGTCCATCGAGTTTTGGTGGTCCGTGAACGTCGCTTTCGGGAGCACAGAGACGTCGCAGGGTCGACCATGCATTGAAGACCGTAACAATCATAGGGGGATCGCCTTGTAATCGTTCCGCTAAATCCCGAACGATGTGGAGTTCTTCTTCGAATTCTTTTTCGGTTCCCGAATATTCAGGAATTTGTTTCAAATCGTCAGCGGACGTGATTACCCAATTCGGATTGGGACGAGGGAAACCTGTATCGTTCATCACTTTGAGAAAATCGAGTTTCCAACGTTCCAGGTGATTGAGATGCGCTTCGACTGCTTCCTTTCTTCGGATGGCAGGCGGAGGAAAATGGTGCCAGAAACTGAGCGGCGGGCGATCCGCTTTTTGTCCTTTCAACACGGTGAAGACACGTTCTTTGCAGGTCATATTTTCCGTAATGCTTTTTTAAGATTTTACTTATATCGAGCGATGCGTTTTTTATAGAAACTCCACATCATTGCAAACAGCAATAAACAGATACTCGCCTGAATTGGCGTAGATTGCGCTTTTTGCCAAAAGGGAGCTGCTTCAATCGTTTTTTCCGCCAGAACCGCGGTTGCGAAAGTGATACCGTCTTTTTCAAAAACGACCTTTCCGATTTCATCCCCTGCATGCACAGGAGCGATGAGGTTTTTCCAACGGATTTCGGGAGGACCCAAGAGTTCGCCCTTTCGCGCGATAACTCGAAAATCTTTTTCGAGAATTCCACGTACGCTGCTCTGTTTTCCGTCTTCGACCAATGCTTTTCCCATAATTGTTTTTTCAGGAAATACGATGCGGCGTTCGTAATTCGCATATGCCCAATCGTAAAGAGTTTGAGTATCGGTCAGCCAATCTTCACTATCCAAGACGACGGCAATCAACCCCCAATCGTTTTCTCGTTTGAATCCTACGAAGCAATGTCCTGCTTCGCGCGTGTAACCCGTTTTTACACCTTCCGCACCGGGTTCGAATAGAAAACGATTTTTGGATTTCAAGAAAGTGTCTTTTGTGTTTATAGAGCGAGAAATCCATGCAGAACGTGTGGCTGCTGCTTCTCTAACGAGGGGATATTTCATCGCTTCTCGTGTAATTAGTGCTAGATCATATGCCGTCGAATAATGTTTTGGGTCGCTCAAGCCATGAGGGTTCGTGAAATGTGTATGTTTGCAGCCTAACTGGTTTGCACGTTCATTCATGAGATTTGCGAATTCTTGGTCACCATTTGCAATTGCGCATGCAATAGCGTGAGCTGCGTCGTTTGCGCTACGTAAAAAAAGCGCATAGAGCATATCCTTTGCGTTTAATTGTTCATTCGGTTTGAGATAGAGACTCGAACCTTCGATTTTTTCGCAGTCCTCAGGAGCAGTAATGATGTCTAATGGTTCGAAGTGCTCGACCAAAAGCAACGCAGTCATGATTTTCGTGGTGCTCGCGGGGTGGCGAGGTGTATGCGCGTCATGTTCATAAAGAACGAAGCCAGTTTCAGCATCCATAACGATTGCGGATTTGGAGCGAATATTCGGGGGGGCGGAGGTGTTCGGGTTTTGAGAATGAGCCAGCAGAAAAGAGAAGAAGAAGGATGTCGTTAGGAAAAAGCGTAATGCCTGGTTGGCACTCATCCGATTTCTTCGACCGCAGCCTTACCGTTTAGGCTGGGAAGTTCCGATAAGTCGTTGAGCCCGAACTGATGCAAAAATTCCTGGGTAGTCCCATAAAGGATGGGTCTTCCCGGAGCATTTTTGCGTTCCAGTTCTTGGATTAGCCCTCTTTCTTGAAGTTGTCGAATCGAATAGTCGCTTTGAACTCCTCGAATCATTTGAATTTCAGCCGCCGTTATGGGTTGTTTGTATGCGACGATTGCCAAAACTTCGAGGGTCGCTCTGCTGAGTCGTCTCTTTTGGGGTTTCAGAAACCTTGCGATGATATCCGCGAATTCTTTCTTCGTGCAAAGTTGATACCCCCCCGCAATGCGAACTAGTTGCAAGCCTGAATCGGTTTGTAATCGCTTTCCCAACTCCTCGAGGGCTTCATGAACATCATCGGGAGCCGCGTTCGTCGCTTCGCAAAGGTCTTCGATTGTTGCGGGGTTTTCTGCTACGAAAAGAAGACATTCGAGAATTTTAGCGAGTTCTCGCGTATTCACTTCCATGTTTATTCTTTCAGTTATGATTCTTTCACTCGAAACCACACTTCACCATCCTTGAGTTCTGCATGGAGTTTTCCAATGCGAATGAGTTCTAATACACCAAGAAAGACGAATACCGCGTCGAAACGGGTGTAATTTTCCGGCAAAATCGTTTCGAATCCACCTTTTCCAACTTGACGCAATGTTCGCATAATATTTCCCATCACCTCGCTCAAAGTCGGGCGAGGACGGGCGAGTTTTTCGACCTCTACCGGCTTGGCTCGAGCAAGAACCTTTTCGAAGGCTTTGGCGAGGTCGTCAATCGAAACGTTTCCTAATTCGATCGGAGGCTCGAAACTCTCCTTGTCGATGGGTGCTGTTCTAAAAAATGTTTTTGAGCGGTCTTCGTATTGAAAGACGAGTTGTTCGATTACGGGATTGTATTCTTCGACGGTAGGCTCTGGGAGAATGGGAGGTTCTTCGGGGGGCGGTGGGTCTGCAATCGGGAGGAGTGCCCAAGCCTTACGCTCCACGAGATAAGCCAAAGCGAAAAGCGCAGCGCCAGCATGCTCCACATCTTCGAATGCGATTTCCTTGAGATATTCGAGATACGCCTCGCAAAGTGGGGAAAGGGGGACCTCAGCGAGGTTGACTTTGCCTTCTCTTGCGAGATGAAACAGAAGTACTAAAGACCCGGAAAATACTTCTGACTCTACGTATAACGGCGGTGGAGTTCCGAGTCCTATACGTGTAAGCGTTTCCTGTTCCATAAACATTTTTTTCGAGGATGCAGTCATTAAGACTTTTGGAGGCGCCGAGCGGATTCGAACCGCTGAATGAGGGTTTTGCAGACCCTTCCCTTAACCACTTGGGTACGGCGCCAAAAGAACACGCAATAGTATATACCCCCTACGAATCGAGAGCACTTTATTATATTAAACAAACCGGACGCGCCATGCGTGGCTGGCGCGCCTCGGTTTGTTTCAAGAGACCAGAAGTTGCAAGGCGAAAGGCTTTATTTCGTCAACGACCAATGGAATTGGTCAATGCCGACACTCCAGTTCGGTGGTGTGAAGCCTGACTTCAACCATTCGGCGCGACCTTTGATTTCACCAGTCGAGGAGTTAATGAACCGGGAGGCATTGGAGGAAATGAGGACTTCGACGATGCTGTCCGTTGTCGAAGCAGTGCGTGTATCTACCAGTTCGAAACTATTGGTGTTGTAGTTGAACAAGTAGAGTTTCTGTGTGGCACCGGAGAGGGAAGAGACTCCTTCGAATGTGAGTTTCAAAGTGCTCGCCGATGTCGCCGAAGAAGTGCCTTTCACGTCAACGATGATTTTCACTTCGCTGAGGGTTTGCGAACGCGGTCTTTGAACTTGGAGTTTGAGATTGTCGCTCGCAAAGAGGTCGCTTACGACTCCACTCAATAACGTACCGCGTACGACGGTGAAGCTATTGGGCAACACTTGAAATGCGCTTGCGTTCATGAAGACGGAGACGTTGTTCGAACCTTCGTTCACAACGACCAGATCTATATCTGAATCGCTGTCCAACATTCCTGCTTCCATCCAAGTGGGGGATGATCCACCAGTCGAAAGATTCATTGCCGCTCCGAAACTTGCAGGACCGAAGTTTTCGAGAATGGAGATGCTGTTCGCACTTTGGTTTGCAGTGGCGATGTCCATGTCGCCATCTCCATCTAAATCGGCTGCGATTATCGAAACGGGTTCTGTACCAACGGTGAAATTCGACGGACCCGAAAAAGTCCCACCGTTATTAAGGAATATCGAAGCGAAATTAAGTGCATTGTTGTTTCCGGAAGTTGCGACGGCGATATCCGAATCTCCGTCTTTGTCCAAATCGGCAATCGCGGAATCATCAGGGCGCAAATCCCCACCGACGGACAGATCTGCCCAAAACGTGAACGTTCCACTACCACTATTTCGAAGCAGGGTGACTGTCCGAGAATCGTGATTCGAAGCGGATAAATCTTGGTCACCATCACCGTCGAGGTCTCCGGCGGATACGGAGCGCACATCTTGACCTGTGGAGTAGTTCGTTGCTGCGCCGAATGTTCCATCTCCCATGTTGAGAAGGACGGAAACGTTTCCTGATGTTCGGTTACCGACTGCGAGGTCGAAGTCCGAATCGGCATCCAGTTTGGCTGTGACAATGGAGCGGGGTTCAGTGCCGACAGAAAATGTAGCGAAGTTGCTGAACGATGCCCCACCGGAATTTTTCATGATACGAACTTGGTTCGTATTTTTCAGCGTTACCGCGAGATCTTGGTCGCCATCCATATCGAAATCAGCAGCAGCGATTGCGAATGGGCTCGTGCCGTTCCCAGTCGCGAAGTTAATCGCGTTGGCGAACGTTCCGTTGCCTTGATTCAACAGGATAGATACATTGTCGCTGTTGTTATTGGCGACGGCTAAATCTTTGAAACCGTCACCATTGAAATCTGCAATGGCTACAGATTCGGGATTAACGCCCACAGGATAGGTCACCGCCGGGTCGAATTGAATTGCCGAAAAAGCAGAAGTTGCAAAGAGCGCTAAGGCAAAAAGAGCCAGCGTTTTATTTGAATAGATATTCATGGTTACCTCCTATTCGTAAGAAAGATTGCATACGCATCCTTTCCCATTTTTTGGATATAAGAGGCAAAGAAAAGACAGTCAGATACAACGACTTTGAACTCCTCTCCTCGGATGGAACAATTCTCATTTTTCAAAATGAGGGAACCTCAGTAGCGGACTCGTAGGCATAAAATCAGAAAAGAGACTTCGAAGTTTGAGGCTTCCCTCTTCGCAAACACGCTCCAGTAGACACTTGTATGCTAAAATATTTCTTTATGGAGGGGAAGCAGATACTTGCTGAACCCAAGCCAATAGCGGAGGCATCGAAGAGGATTCCAGGATTGAGGGTAATCCGTAACTCCCCTCCTGCTGAGTCTTTTCTACTCGAAGCCGACCCTTATTTCGGTTTGGATGAACCTCAAGCCATAGACTCGGAAATTGTCGAGGGAAATAGGCTCGCAGCTCACTCTGTAAGCGATATCGGGAAGAGCGACTTCACTCATTTCGTGGATGGAGCACAAACTTCTCGTCTTGCATACGAAGTTTACGGGGTTTGCGGTTATCTTTCGTTTATCAATGCAGCCGTTTTATGTCGTGAGGGAAAAGAAATCCTGAACGAACATTGCGATTACGAAGAACTTTTAGCGATATTCCATGTAGATGAGAATTCCGAAGCGAAAGAAATATTTGAAGAAATTGGCTGGAAAGTTATTCCGGTCGTCTACGATGTAAATAAAGGTCTTGCGGGTTTGCGCGAACTCGTTTTGGACAAGATTAGCGAAACACGATACGAAATGGAAACGAAATTGGCAAAGCGGTGGATGGAAAGCAGTGAAGGTTGGCTCTATATTGACGGTGGTGTCGCTAAGCTTTGCACCAGTTTGTCATCCTTTTGTCCGATTGTGGGAGTAGTGAAATCTCATCGGAAGCAATATTTCAAAACCAGAGATGCGCGAGAGGTCATATTGAATTTGAAGGTCGGAGAAAGAAGCAGTGTGTTCATTGCGAGAACAGGGCAACAAAGAGACGAAGCGTACAGTTGGTATCTTCGTTTGTACGACGATTCCGGTTCTTCTGCTTCTTACGGCTTGGTAAGAATCGAGATGCCACCTTTCGAAGAGACGATGCGTTGGGTGGATTCCGTCAGTGCATGGTTGATTGCGGAGACGACTCCTTTGTCGTTGCCCGACCCTCGTTATGACCGTTTGATTTATCCGATTCGGCGTGTGGAAGTGTATTTGAAATCGCATCAACCGAGCGCAACGCGATTGCAAGGTTGGATAGGATACTGAGATTGAAAATCTGAATAAACTTTAGGAGAGAAAAGAGATGCATGAAGAAAAATTCGAAACACGAGAGCCAATAGGTCATGTCGTAGGAACGGAGAAGAACCCGACTACGGCTTATTCTTTTCGTTTTTGGGCGTATAAAGATTTTCCGATCGGTATCGGAACGTTGGTCAAAGTCGTTTATCGAAACGGTGAGAATGAAGCGAAAGTTTATGGAACCGTAATCGAAGCGCATGCTTACGATGATTCGCCGAATGCATTTGCGGATTATCAGAGCCGTAAGGGAAAAGCAGCTTTCGAAGCTCCGAGCAACCGCTTGGAGATGCGGGAGTACGAAGCGGCGGTGCTACGACGCGACCCCCCCGATCCTATCGGGGCTGTCGGATTGGGCGAAGTCTACGAAGCGGAAAAGGAGGATTTGCAAACAGCACTAGGCGCGGATAAATTCGTAGAAGAAGGAATTCCGGTAGGCGTGTATGGAAAAAGGGAAAAGCCGATTCCCGTTTTGATAGACCCGGCTTTTCTTTTAGGACCGGAGGCAGGACATTTGAACGTTACGGGAACGAGCGGGTTGGCTGCGAAGACGAGTTTTATTTTGTTCCTTCTGCAATCGCTTTTGCAGAAATACAACGAGCATACGGAAATCGCTGCGGTATTATTCAACACGAAGGGGGGGGACTTGCTTTATCTGGATTGTCCTCAAAAGGACGATTTGCCCGAAGAAGACAGAAAAATATACGAAGCATGCGAAATCGAGCCGAAACCTTTCGAGAAGGTCGTTTTTTATGCTCCTTTTGCAGACGAGGCTCGAGTGAACCTTCGAACTTTGAGGAATCACGAGGAACTTGTCAAGAAAAATCCTACACACGGCTTTTGTTACGGTGTTGACAAAGTTTTGGAACACGCCGATGTTCTGCTCGACGAGCAAGATATGAACACGAACGCGGATGCTTTTTTGCATTTTTTGAGGAGAGATGTTTTGCAGGCGGACGGATTCGTCATCAAGGAGGATATGAAAGATGATTTGAAAAACACAATTTCGGAATTACCGAGTGGCGAAAGAAGCGAAATTGAAGCGCTGCTCGACAATGTCGAAAATCCTAAACGCATCAAGGCTCGAAATCTGTTAGAACTTATGAAGATCGTATATATCTTGAAAAAAACAGCAGCCTCGAAGGGAAAATCGGAGTTTTTAGGGCATCACATCGCAACATGGGACAAAATGTATCGAAAGTTGAATGGGTTCGCGTTGCGTTTTCGCGGTTTGATTTCCGAAACGGGCGATTCGAACCCCCCCCTACCGGAAAAATTCGAAAATCGCAGCGTCTATGTGATCGATATTTCGCGTATGGACGGGGATGCTCAAGAGTTGATTTTCGCTGAAGTAATTACCCGTTTGAAAGAAAAAATGGAGAAAAAAGAATTGGGAGTGGAGCGTTTAATTATTGCGGTAGATGAACTTAATGAATTCGCACCGAGTGGGGGACGGATGACGGAGGTCATGAGGACACTGCGAGATATTTCCGCTCGAGGAAGATACATGGGTTTGGTTTTGTTCGGCGCGCAGCAATTTCGCTCGCGTGTGGACGCGCAAGTCGTGGGGAATTGCTCGAATTCCGCTTATGGTCATATCGAAATGGAAGAACTTTCGAGCGACATTTATCGTGTGTATTCTCCGGCGATTCGCGAAAAGTTAGCCACAGCATCACCGGGAGAGATGATGATTCGCCATCCGCATTTCAGTCAACCCGTTTTCGTTCGATTTCCGCGCCCTTGTGTTTTGAAAGGCGAAGACGGGATGGTCATGTATCCTGCTGTACGAGAACTCGATTTGGAAGAGTCTCTCATAACGTTAGCAGTGCAAAAGAGCAATGGAAAGGTTTCTCCCAAAGCCGTGCGAGACGAAATTGCGTGTTGGGATTCCCTCGAACGGGACCGGAGTATCAAGAAGGCAATTAGGGAATTAGATATTTTGCCAAATGGGAAAGACGAAACGAGTGTAATGAATGTGATTCGAAAGTGTGGGAAAAAAGTTCCTCGAAGAAGAGAACATCAATTCCCGGATGAGCCTGATGACCCGTTTTTGAGTTAGTCGTTTTTTCGTGTATCTACAACCCCTAGCTCAAAATATGCACTTACAAAAGTTTAGGATCAATCTCCATGAGGGATTCTGCTTCAGATGCGTTTATCGCTTCTCGAATTCGGGGGTCTTCGACATTTTGCAATTCGCGTGTTGGTCCTTGCCAAATGAGTTCACCTTGGTAAAGGTAAAAGGTTCTGTCCGTCGTTCGCAAAACGGAATGGAGGTCGTGAGAAACCACGATGGTCGTTACATGGAGTTTTGTCGTCAATTCTCGAATAAGCGAGTCAATGGAGTATGCAGTGATAGGATCGAGACCGGATGTAGGTTCGTCATAAAAAATGATGCGAGGTTCGGTAGCGAGCGCGCGTGCGATAGCCACTCGTTTTTTCATTCCGCCACTTAGTTCGCTGGGCATCATTTTTTCTATCCCTTTCAAACCGACTAAACTCAAGCACCTCGAAACCAACTCAGAGATTTCTTTTTTGCTTAGTCTTTTTTTACGAATAATTCCGAAAGCGACATTTTCCTCGACGTTCATGTAATCGAATAATGCAGAACTTTGAAATACGACTCCTATTTTTTGCCGCAAGTCGTTAAGTTCGCTTTCCTTGCAACGATAGATATTCACTCCGAATATTTCTACGGTGCCTTCCGTAGGTTCTAAAAGCCCTGCCATGCAGCGGAGGAGTGTAGTCTTCCCACCGCCTGAAGCCCCCATAATTGCGACAGCCTCGCCTTCGGCTATTTCGAAGGAAATGTTTCGAAGGACAGTTTGCTCTCCGAATCGGTGCGTCAAGCCTTTCACCCGAATCACGAAGCGGAGTATACTCTCGGAAGAATGTTCGTCCATTTACTTATCGCAAGCCTACTCTCTTTGAGCGGTCAGAATCCTTCTTGGTCTTTTCGTTTTCAAAACGGAGAGATTTTGAAATATCGTTCGAGTGTCAATGAGAAGAGAACGATGAAGTTGCCTGATGGAACACTGGAACTTACAGCGGATGCGGAAGTCATTGTAACGTTGCGCGTTACGTCTGTGAATGCGAATTATGCGACGATGTCTGTGGGTTACAGCCAGCCGAAGGCTAAAGTAAGCATACTCAAAGCCCCCCCTAAGGTTGACTCGAAGAAGAAAAAGGAATATGAAACTAGCGCAACCGAACAATTGAAGCGATTACTTTTAGCCGGTGACAGGACTCAGAGAGTTACGAGTCGTGGAGTGAGCACTTATGTTTATAAAGTCGGCGCGGGAAAATCTTTGACGATCGAGAACGGTGGTTTTTTCCTTTTAGTGTTGCCGAAGTCCCCACCGAAAGTAGGGCAAACATGGAGTGCGAATGTAGCACTTCCGGATCCGAACGGCTCGGAACCGGTGAAATACACCTATAAATATGTAGGAATGCAGAAGGTCGGGAAAGAGGATGCATATAAAATAACGCTTTCGTCGAGCACATCAGGCTCGCAGAAGATGCCGAAAGGTGGAACTTTAAGCGGGTCGGAAAAAATTTCTGGATATATGCTTTTAGGGAAAAACAGTGGTAAGTTGCTTTCGGGAGAAATTTCTCGCGTTGCTACATCCCGTTTATCGAGCGAAAGCGAAAAAGGGGAAGCGAAGGTAACGACGGTGCAAAGACTCACGAAACTTTAAATTAATCGCGCCTTACAGCGCTCCAACAGCATGTGAGGTCGCGCCTTACCGCGCTCCGACATCGTGTGAGAATCGCGTCTTACGGCGCTCCTACAACATGCGAGGTCGCGTCTTACAGCGCTCCTACTGTTCCTACGAAGATTCAATATCTGCTTGGAAATGAAAAAATATCGTTACTCTTTCGGCTCGTGTAACGTGATATCGCGCATAGTTACCCAACCTTTTTTATAAAAATAAAATAACATGGCTAAACCGATGAGCGTCATCACCCCTAAAATAATGGGATAACCGTAATACCAGCCTAATTCCGGCATATTGTATGGCGAGGAGCGGTCGAAATTCATTCCATAAATACTGGAGATGAATGTGATCGGCATGAATATGGTTGCAACCACTGTGAGAACTCGCATGATGTCATTCGTTCGATTCGTCAGACTCGTAAGATAGACATCTCTCAAATCGGTTGCGACCTCTCGGTACATTTCCGTGAGGTCTATGAGGCGAATCACGTGGTCGTAGCAATCTCTCAGATGCAATCCCGTTTCTTGATGGAATGTAGAATAAAAATCTCGAATAAGCGTATTCAAAGCATCTCGAAGAGGCCAAAGAATGCGGCGAATCGCAAGCAGGTCGCGTTTAATCATATGCAGAGACGAAATCCATTGATGCTCGGGACGAGCGATAATCTGGTCTTCCAAGTTCTCCAGTTTTTCTCCGATGGCTTCCAAGGTCGGGAAGTAACCATCTACGATAGAATCCAAAATCGAATAAGCAAGGTAATCCACACTTTGAGTTCGGATAATTCCATGGGAATTTCTGATGCGGTTTCGAATGAGAGCGAAATTGTCGTTCGGTCTTTCTTGGAAAGTCAAAATAAAATTATTTCCTAAGATAATGCTGATGTCTTCGATTTCCAGCGTTTCTTTCCACTGCACAGCTTGCGCTACGATAAAGCGATATTTTTCGTAATCCTCGCATTTCGCTCTTTGGTGTTTGTTCATGACGTCTTCCAGCGTGAGGGGATGGATTTCGAAAATTTCCCCGATTCTTTTAATCGTCGCCGGGTCATTTGCGCTGAGAACATCGACCCAAGTAACTGCGCGTTTATTGAGGAACGCTTGGATGTCTTCGACGTTTTCGATTTTTTGCTCCTCGTAACTCTCAGAATCGTAGGAGCAAAGAATGATGGATGGTGGCGGAGCGCCGACTTCCGGGATCAGAGTTCCAGGTGGTGCACCGACGCCCTTCTTTTTGTGGACGAGCCTCGTTTTTCTTTTCTTTTCGGCAGGCGCGGTCATGTTGAACATTTTATAATATTCCAAGAAGGATTTGCCTTCGCTGCGGCTCTTTTTTCGAACTATAGGATTTCGAAAAGGTCAGCCCCCCCGAAACTGAGGTCAGCGAGCGGCGGATTTTGCCGCGATTGCTTCTTGAAGAGCGGCTCGGATTGCGTTTAGGAACGATTCCGCAGAGGCGATGGCGTCCGTCGTACGCCTCCATTCGGCAAGGTCGGGGCGAAAACGCAAGCCCCTATGCGCTCGTTGCAAGGCGTGAATCGCTTTGAGAGGGAGTTCGCGACCTTGCGAAAACCAAGCCACTAATTTTCCGTTTGCGCTTTCCAATTTTCGAATTCCCAAATCGTGTGCGAGAAGGCGAAGATGGACTAATTTGCACGCATTTTGCGCGGCAGGTGGAAGAGCTCCGTAACGGTCACGCAGTTCTTCTTCGATTGCATGCAAGTTCTCTTCGCTTCTCACCTCCATGAGTTTTTTGTAATAAAAGAGCCGTTGTCCGTCTTCTGCGATGTACGATTTGGGGAAATACGCCGCTGCTGGAATTTCGAAGGGGGGGAGTTCGGTGAGTACCTGACGGATATCGAAATCCACAGGCGTGAGCCTTGCGGCGCGTTCCCCACCTTTTTCTGTCGCTTCTTTGAGTTGTCGAATCGCCTCGTTTACGAGTTGCACGTACATTTCATAACCGACACTCGCCATGAGTCCGTGTTGTTTTGCGCCTAAAATTTCTCCAGCTCCACGAATTTGAAGGTCTCGAAAGGCTAAAGAATATCCAGAACCTAATTCGCTGAATTCTTGCAATGCGCGCAAGCGTTCGAGCGCTTCGTTCGTAAGCGCTTTTCCAGAACGGAAGAGAAGATATGCGTAAGCTTGACGGTCGCTCCGCCCCACTCTGCCTCGAAGTTGATAAAGTTGTGCAAGACCCATACGGTCAGCGCCTTCGACAATGAGAGTGTTAACGTTCGGGTTATCAATACCGTTTTCGATGATGGTCGTGCAAACGAGCACGTCAATTTCACGATGATAAAATGCCGTCATAATCGGTTCGAGTTCATCGGCTGACATTCTTCCATGCGCGACTGCGATTTTTGCGTTCGGAAGCATTCGTCGAATTCGCTCTGCTACGTGTTGTATTCCTTCGATTCGATTGAAGACGTAGAGAACTTGACCGTGTCTCGAAAGTTCTCGGAAAATCGCTTCTCTCACCAATTGGTCGCTGTAAGGTTTTACGTAAGTACGTATAGAAAGTCTTCCGGGTGGGGGGTCATCAATGAGCGACATTTCCCGGATGTTCATCAATGCCATGCTCAAGGTACGAGGAATCGGAGTCGCTGTTAAAGTGAGAACGTCTACGGAGGTTCGAAGTTGTTTTAATCGTTCTTTGTCTTTCACGCCGAATCTCTGTTCTTCGTCAACGATGAGAAGACCGAGGTTTTTGAATTCAACCCCTTTTTGTAGGAGTGCGTGCGTACCGATGACGATATCGATAGTTCCATCCTTTAAACCTTGTATCACCTCTTGGCGCTCTTTTGTTTTGCGAAAACGATTGAGAAGCGCGATTTTTATTGGGAATGGTGCTAACCGTTCACTGAAAGTAAGATAATGTTGGTCCGACAAGACCGTGGTGGGGCAAAGCAATGCCACTTGCCGTCCTGTTTGTACGACTTTGAATGCGGCGCGTATCGCCACTTCCGTTTTTCCGAATCCCACGTCTCCGCACACCAAGCGGTCCATCGGATGGGGTTCGTTCATATCTTTTTTGATTTCTTCGATTGCTCGAATTTGTGCAGGAGTCTCTACCCATGGGAAAGTGGCTTCCATTTCGGTTTGCCAAGGCGTGTCCTCACCATAGGGGGGGCGTGTTTCCATGGCTCGTTTTGCATACACTTTCAGCAAATCGCGCGCCAAATCCTCTGCGCCTCGTTTCGCAGCGCGCAGAGTTCGCTGCCATTCTGCACCGCTGAGACGATGAATTTTCGGGGGGGAATCACTGGGACTGAGATATTTTTGAATTCGGTCGAGTTGGTCAACAGGCACCAGTAGACGGTCGGGCGTCTGGTATTCGATATTAAGAAATTCTTTCTCTACTCCGTCTACTACACGAGTCGTCAAACCTCTGTAAATTCCGATTCCGAAATGGATGTGTACGACGTAGTCTCCCGGATTCAAATCCAAAACGGAAACGATCGGGATTCCTTCTTTGAATCTTTTCTGAGGAAGACGTAAGCGACCTACACCAAAAAGTTCGGCATCCGTAATGAGGGCTTTCTTTTGTTCGGCATCTAAGAACCCACCCGAAAGATTTCCCTTCAGGAGAATAGCACCGCTCTCGGAGAGCGAGATTTCATCACCTTCTTCGACTTCCCGTGGAAAGAGTTTTATGTTTTCGAGCAACGCTTTCGCACGGTTGGGTTGGTCCGTCGCAAAACAAAGTTGGACATTTTCCTTTTGCCAATTCCCGAAGACTTTTGCTAATGCATCAGCGCGTCCTCGGTGGGGGGCTAAACTGCTCACCTTTAATTTCGTTTCTTTCGAAATGGAAAGCCATGAAGTCTCGCCGCTGTAAGAACAAAGCGCAACTATGTTGGAACTTTCGTTGAATTTTTTTACAGGGAAAATGAAATCTTCGTTTTGAAAGGAAAGAGATTCTCCACGCTCGAACCTTTGTTGCAAAACGGTATGCAGGTTTTCTGCATTTCGGTTTGCATGTATTTCTAATTCCAATGGTTCTTGTAAGAAGAGGAATCCATCATCGAGATAATCTATAGCGCAAGCCGCGTTCGGCATCACGATGGGGAGATAAAGTTCCAAGCGCTCGAAGGGGATTCCTTTTTCGATCACCCTGGCATCGGATTCCACAGAGGCAATGAATTCTTTAGCGATATCTTGAGGGAGTTTTTTCGTTTGTTCTTTTGCCAATTCGAGTACTTTTTGGGCTGCTTTCTTCGGATCGATCGTAAAACCCAGACACCTCGCGGGGGGGATTGACACATCTTTTACAGGAAGAATACTTCGTTGGCTTTCCGCATCGAAGCGTCTTAGACTTTCTATGGTGTCGCCGAATAACTCGATTCGTGTAGGAAGTTCTGCTCCGCTGGGAAAAACGTCTATGATGCCCCCCCGTAAACTGAAACTTCCTGGTTGGCGGACGGACTCTTCGTGTTCGTAACCGATTCGTTGGAGATTGCGAAGGAGATGCTGGGAAGAAATTTCTCCACCGACTTCTAAATGGAAAGTTGCTTTTCGGAATTCCTCCGGAGGCCAAGTTTTTTCTAAAACTGCATTCGGTGTGGCTAAAACGATGCAAGGATTACGCTTCGTCAATGCTTGCAGCGCATCTATCCTGTCCGAAAGCGCCTGATATTCCGGGGGTCCTTCGTCGAAAAGTGTCCCCAATCCGCTGGGAAGATGTTTTATGGCGGAAGAGGGAACCCCGCAGAGAATAAGTTTCGCCTCCCATTCCAAAGCGCGTTCATAGTCCGGCACGACAATCAGAAAGCGTTTTCGGGAATCCTCCAGACGCAACCAAGCCGAAGCCAAGAACGGAGCCTGGGCTTCTATGCAAATATCGTTCCAGGATTGTTTCCCGGGAGTGAGCGGAGGGGTTTTTAACCTTCGCACCCACTCATGGAGGTGCATGTTCAACTTAGTTTTCGCCTTAATTGTACCTTTGGACATGTGACGCATCCTCTTAATGCCTATCGTCCGTTACAATAGAAAACAATGGAGGAGTTTCGAACTCTCCCTCAGGTTTTTTTAGAAAGTTGCGATAAATGGTCGTCCAAGCCCGCACTTTTGAAAAGGGTGCGCAACGAATTCGTTCCTATTCGATACGGCGAGATGCGCGAAAGAGTTTATGAACTCGCTCGAGGCTTTGCGGAATGCGACGTGAAAGCGGGAGACGTGGTCGCCATCATGGCGGAGAACTCGGCGGAGTGGGCGTTGGTGGATTGGGCGATTATGAGTTTAGGCGCCATCACGGTGCCTATTTATCCGACTTTGCTTTACGACCAAGTCGCTTACATCTTGAAAGACTCTTGCGCGAAAATCGCCATCGCTGGCGACAAGAAGATAGCGGAAAAACTCGAAAAAGCGGCGAACGAGAATAATCAGCCTTTGTTCACCGTGCTTATTAGCGGGGGCGGAGAGGGATTTTACGATTTAGAGCGTTTGGTGAAAGAGGGGGAAAACAGCGACTTCACGATGCAGAAATGGATCGCAAGATGTAAAGAAATACATCCAGAAGACGTTGCGACGATTATCTACACGAGTGGTACGACGGGAGAACCGAAAGGGGCTGTGCTTCCGCATAGAGCCTTTACATTTTTGTGCGAATCTATTCGCAAAAATTTACCGGTAGACCATAAAGACCGTTTTTTGAGTTTTTTACCGCTGTCTCATGTTTACGAGCGCATGGCAGGTCACTTTCTTCCGATTTCGTGTGGAGCGGAAATCGCTTACGCCGAATCTCTGCGTACGGTTGCGCAAGATATGATTTTAGCGAAACCCACTATCGTATTGACCGTTCCACGTTTTTTAGACGCAGTTCGTCATCGTATTCTCACAGCAGTCGAAGAAGGAACGGCAATCAAACGTTGGTTATTTAGAAAAGTTTTGTCGAATGGCAAAAGACGTTTAGAGAATCAGTTGCGTCCCGTCGGACTTTTCGGTGGGCTTCTCGATAAACTCGTGGCTTCGAAAGTGCGTGAACGCTTCGGGGGAAGGCTGCGTTTTATGGTGAGTGGGGGGGCTGCTCTTCCTCCTGACCTCGCAGAATTCTTCGGCGCATTCGGTATTTTGGTGTTGCAAGGATACGGGCTGACAGAAACTGCGCCTGTAATCTCCGTGAATCATCCGGGAAGAAATCGCTACGACAGCGTAGGAGAAATTTTAGAAGGTCTAGAGGTCAGGATTGCAGAGGATGGCGAGATTCTAGTTCGTGGTCCGAGCGTGATGTTGCGTTATCACAATAAACCTAAAGACACGGCGGAGGCGATAGATGAAGAAGGGTGGTTTCATACGGGCGATTTGGGTCGCATGGAAGGTAGGCGATTATGGATAACGGGGCGCAAAAAAGATATTATCGTCATGGCGAACGGAAAAAATGTGAGTCCTGAGCGCATCGAGAATTTGCTTCGTTCGAGTCCTTATGTGGATGAAGTCATGGTTATAGGCGATGATATGGATTACATCGCTGCGCTCATCGTTCCTAATTTCGAACTTTTGAAACATATATGCGAGAATAAGGGACTCGGATGCGCGCATTGGACGGAAGTCATACAATATCCGCAGGTGTTGGAACTCTATCGAGCCGAAGTAGACAAAGTGAATGCGCAGTTGTCGGATTATGAACGTGTTAAACGTTTCCGACTCGTTCCCGAGAAATGGTCACCGGAAACGGGGGAGTTGACACCGAGTTTGAAGGTGAAGCGCAAAGTGGTATGCGAGAAATATCCACAACTCATACAGGAATTGAAGCGGTAAAAAAAGCAAAGAGCACTTTCGTTACTCGATATTCGATTGGAAGGATTTAAAGCGAGAGCAGTTAAGGAATAACGAGCATAACACTCGAAATTGTTTTACTCTTCTCCGTCATCGGGCGGAGTAGTCGGTGGCTCTTCGTCCGTTCCGATAATCTCCTCTTCCTCTTTCGGTCCATAGGCGACGATGCGCGGAAAGGCTTTATATATACTAACACCCAATTTCTCCCGTTTGATTTCTTTTCCGTTTTTCCTCACGATTCTCCAAGTTACGCAGCGTCTTCCCATGCTTCCTTTTTCGATAACCTTCTTTTTCCCCGCAGGAAGAGAAGGGTCGAACACATATTTCACGCCGTTGCCCCAACTTGCGTGGTCGGTCGTGATGAGCGATACGGAAATCGTGGGGTCTTTTTTCCCTAAAATTCGGAAGGTCAATTTTCCTTTTTTCACTTCGGAAACGATAGCGATGGGAGTTTTGTAGGAATTTCGAAACACCAAATCGATGCTTCCCCAGTTCACGGTCGCATCTCTTCCAATCGGAACATAGGGGACCGGCATAGAGTGGTTCTGTCTTTTCAAAATTTCCAAATTTGCAAAGAGAACCGTGTTGTAAAGCGTGGTGCAAACCTGACAGATTCCCCCCCCGAGTCCCTGTTCATGGCGGCCTGCTACATATACAGGTGCGAGTTTGAACCCTTCGCTTCGCAAACGTTTTCCGACGGTTTCGTTGAAACTCAATTTTTCACCGGGCATGAGTATTTTTCCGTTGAGTTTGCTTGCGGCGAGGGCGATGTTAGCGCTTCGGTTGGCTTGTGAAGTCTTGAACGCAGTGGTAAATTCGCTTACCACATCCGTAATGGTATTGAGCGCTTCGCTGGGGTATCGAGGTGCTTCACGATAAAGGGGCAATTCGAATTCGTCTTTGCCATTGCGTACTGCGATGAGAATCCTCTCTCCGATTTCCTTCGTTTCCAAGCGCGTAGGGGTGATTTCGTGTTGCACGAAGATTTGACCGTCGCGATATTCCACCGATGCAGGTCTCGGTTTCGGAGTAACTCTTTCGACGAAAGCTTCTAAGAACCCATAATCCACTTTTTCGAGTTTCCAAAAGATCTCGAGTTCTTGTTGCGTGGGATCACGGTCGAGAAGTTTTCCGATGGGAGAAACGAATGGAGCCTTTTCCAGAATTTTTTCGAAATCAGGACGGATTCCCGCTCGTTCGAAAGAGATGGGTCCAGGGGGGGATGATAACAGGTGCGATTTCGGGTAAAGAAGTCGGTTTTTCTTTTGAGACCACCAAGTTATTAATTTTTCGTGTAATTCGTTTTTCGTCAATTCCCCTACAGGCATGCCCTCGAGCACCAAGCCTTTCGGGGTAACGGGTTCTTGAATCGCCACATAAGCAGCCAACCCCCCCGCGAGTGCGACGACGGGGACAATCGTGAGGAGTAGCCAAAATGCCTTGACTCTTCTTATACTTTTCTCCAAATCGTACCTTCCGTAGTATCTTCCAAAAGAATCCCTAAGTGTTTCAAATCTTCCCGAATTTTGTCGGCGAAAGCGAATTGTTTTTGTGCGCGTAATTCGTTTCTCCATTTAATAATTAACGAAAGAACTTTTTCCGTCATGCCATCTGTGAAAATTTCCTCTTTAGGCATGGTAAGACCCAGAATCTCCAAAAACCATTCGACTGCATTTCTCAAAGAATGGATTCGCTTTTCATTTTTTTTGGGATTTTCTGAAAGCAATTCGTTGATTTCTCCGATGGCTTCGTACATAACACCGATTGCGCCGGCGGTGTTGAAATCGTCGTTCATCGCATCTGTGAAACGCTGTACGTAATCTTCTGCTTTAGGTTCCTCTTCGTTTTTCCCGAGAAGGGAAGTTACGCGTTGCAAAGCGATTCGAATTCGTTCGCTCGCACTCTCGGAATCGTGCATTCGTGTTTCCGTGTATTCGATAGGACTGCGATAACTCGTTCCTAAAAGGAACAAGCGAATGCTTTGAGGAGAGAAGCGTTCCAGCACTTCCCGCGTTTCCATTACGTTTCCTTCGGATTTGCTCATCTTTTTTTCCGCGAGACGAACCGCGCCCCAATGCATCCATATTCGGGCGAATTCGGGTTTTCCGAGATAGGCTTCCGATTGAGCGATTTCGTTTTCATGGTGGGGAAACACGAGGTCCACTCCACCGGCATGGATATCGAAGTTGGGACCGAGTTCTTTCAATGAAAGGGCGGAACATTCGATATGCCATCCGGGTCTTCCTTTTCCCCATGGGCTGTCCCAACTCGGTTCGCCCGGTTTCGCCGCCTTCCAAAGTGCGAAATCCATAGGGTGTTCTTTTCTTTCGTCTACTTCGATGCGAGCACCCGCTTGCATTTCGCTAAGTTTCCTACGGCTCAACTTTCCATACTGCGGAAAAGAAAGCACACGAAAATAGACGTCACCATCTACTACATACGCCGCCCCACGCTCGATAAGTTTTTGAATCATCTCGATAATCACGGGGATGTTTTCCGTTACATAGACCCATTTAGCGGGTCTGACACCGAGAGCCGTCAAATCTTCGAGATACATTTTTGAGTATTTTTTGGCGACTTCTTCCGGAGGGATTCCTTCTTCTTTGCTTTTTCTAATGATTTTGTCGTCGATATCCGTGAAGTTTTGGACGAAATTCACTTCGTAACCGAGATATTCGAACCAGCGTCGGATGACATCGAAAAGAACCGCCCCCCTCATGTGCCCGAGATGCGAGGGCGCTTGCGGAGTTAAGCCACAAGCGTAAATAGAAACTCGCCCCGGGTCGCGTGGAACGAAATCCACTATGGAACGAGAAAGAGAATCGTAAATTCGCAATTTAGACATCGATAGACTTAGCACTCGCCATACTATAAAGTCCGATTATTATAGCCCACCGAGACCTTTTAAAATGTCTTGGTAATACGTTCCACCCGAAGACGGTGTCTCTACGTAAAGTTTATAGACATTCGGCTCATTGTATTTTTTGCAGAGTTGGTCAACTCGTTCGTTCGTGAATTTCACTCGCTCGTCTATTCTGGAGTAACTCGAGTTCAGCATGCTCATAAGTGCAGACAAATCTTCTTTTGCTAAGGCATTCATGATTTCTTGTGTCATCTCCATCATCGCGAGTAGTGCTCTGTCGTACTCTTGCGCAATTGGCTGCGCTTCGGTCGGTGGTGGAAGTTTATGAAACTCTCGAATTAATTCGCGAAATTCGGGAACGAGGCTCGAAATCTCTTGGCTTGCGGTATTTTTCCTTCGTTCGGCATCTGCTTCCAGTTCCTCTATATCCGTGAAAGTTCCCGGTTTTATCGATAATGCTTTCTCGACCAATTCTCCTGCGAGTTTGCGATTCATTTCTTCTCGCTTCATATCCACTCGTTTTAGATGACGAAGCCAGTTTCGCAAATCATCCGGCATTCGAGAACCTTCCAACGCAAGCATAGGGTCGTCTCTTTTTCCCGCGACTCCTAATCGAGGAGTTTCCGAAGAAGACTCTCCAACAACGGTTTTGGGTTGTTCCATTTCTTTGGGGCTCGCTAAAAGCGGCGCAGGCAACTTGCTTGCCGTGCTCAACGAATTGGTGTCGTTTGTTTTTCCAAAAAGACGAAATCCGCCCAAACTCTGAACTGTGAATGCCAATATGCCCAATATCAACAAACCCACAAATAGAGGCACCCAGTTCGGAACTCGTTTGGCGCTACCCGACTTAAGTGCAGTTCCGCAATAAATGCAAAACGGAGCCTCCTGGTTTAGTTGGGCATGGCATTTGGGGCATATGGGTGCCATAGTCACTTTATAGTCTCTCCTATTTTAAGACGTTTCGATCGCCCTCTCTATAGAGGTTTTTAGCCTGGGCTTAGGTGGCTCGGAGCATTTCTTTCCATCCGCTCGGTCGGAAAAGGGCTTTATAACCGATGCCCATCATTCTTCCACATAAAGGCAGGAAAACGAAGGCGTATACAAGGGAAACGACTAAGAGACGGACTAATGGCATTGCATCGAAAACTTTCGAATACAAAACTGCGGCGCTTGCGAGTGAAGCCAGTCCACATGCGATTATCGAAGGTAGGAGCGCTTCGACGACGGATAAAAAGGAAATTCTAAAAGCAAACGCGGCAAGGGTGAGTGCGAGCATTCCCGAAACCGCATAAAAAACTGCTGTTATTACCGAGGGGGTGAGAGCATCTCCCGGAAGCATGGGATAAAAGGAAAGCAGGGCGATGCCCATAAAGAAAGTAATCCACCAAGTAATGGAAGCATATTGCGGTACACCAGAGGCTTGCATTGCGTTCGTGCAGATATAAGTGAATGTTCTCACCAATACGGCGAAACAGAGCCATTTTGCAGGGGTGATTGCATCGTTCCAATTTGGACCTAAGAGGAGAGGAACGAGGTCTTGTGCAACTAAAATTAACCAAGTGAGAGTCGCCGTGCTCAACAAACTGATAGCACGCAGGGAGCGGAGGAAGATACTTTGCAATTTTTCTGCGTTTTCATGCGCGGCGACGGCAATGGGGCGAAACAAGGTCCAATTTGCGGCGTGGGCGATGACAGAGGTGGGGGTCGTTACATTCCATGCCATGCGAAATAAACCGACCCCCCCCTCTCCGATGCGCTTTCCTAAAATGACGAAGTTGATTTGTTCCAAAGAACTTGCAGGGATGTTCGAAAGAAGGATTGCCAGTCCACGAGTCGCCAAAATTTTTCCGATCTCACGAGAGTAAGAGAACTTCGGAAGATAAGGGGAAAAGATATTGAAGAGCAGAGCGATGCCGAGATAACGAGCGAAGTACATGGCAACGAGTGCCCAAACACGAGATTGGGGGGGGAGCACGATGGCAGCCACGATGGCGATGACTGCGCTGAGGATGAAAGGAATTGCTTCTGCAATCGCCTTTTCGCGCAAACGTTCTTGTCGAAGAAGAGTGGAATGAGGAACGATGCGAAAACTGTCTATGAGATGAGTGAAAGCCAAAACCGTGAGAATCGGAGAAAGAATGGGTGCATCGAAGAAGACTGCGGCAAATGGCGCAAGGAAGATCAACGCTAATGTGAACAAGACACCCGGAATTACGGAAAGCCAGAAAGCGGTATGACGTGCCGCTTCTTCATCGCCGTGATAGGCGACGAAGGCTTGCGTGATCCCTCCATAGCGCAGCATTTCGCAGAACTGGACTGTTCCTATTGCGATGGCAATCACACCGAAATCCTCTTTAGAGAGGAATCGGGCGAGGACGATGGTGGCGAGGAATGCAGTGCCGTTTTGTGCAAGCAGCCCTACCACCTGCCATAGAAAGCCGGAGATTGTCCTGCGTTTGGTCGTGCTCAATTCTGTCTATTTTTGCTTATCTGCCTTACAACGCATAGAGAGGGATCGAGAGAAACTTTTATCGCGCCTTACAGCGCTCCTACGATTTTCGCGTCTTACAGCGCTACTACGGTTTTCGCGCCTTGCGGCGCTCCTACGGAGGCTAAAACGTCATTTTTATAAATACTTCATTGTTTTCGGAAAAAGTTCGATACAATAGGAGGTAGGAAGCCTTCCTAAAAGGGGGAAGATATGACACGAACTCTCGTTTTGTTCGGTCGCTGCACCGGTGTGAGCCTATGTGCGGAGGATGCTCAGGTCACCGTGCCGTGGAAAGAGGCGTTCAATTTTCACTATTGCGCAGAGCATATAGGGGCAGGTGAATACGAAAACGCGGTTGTGATTCCCATTAACTCCACCCCTGGATGCGGACGCAACGCCGCGGTGAGATTGTCAGTCGACCATACATGTACGACTTTCCGTGGATTCAAAGTCCGATTGTGGCAAGACGGTGAAAGTCAAGAAGATATAGGCCCAATTGATTTCGATTGGGTTGCTTTCATCCCATGTGCTGAATCACTGACTTAAAAAATAACGAACTATTAGATTGATAGGGTAGAAGCAACGCACTCGAAGGCGGTGACTCGTAAGCGCTATTTAGATTCGTTATTTGTATTTCGGAAGGTGCAATTACGTTTGCTTCGAATACTCCGACCAAAGTCCTTCGAATTCTGAAAGGAGTTTTTCCAAGACTGTGAACCCCCCCTTCCAAAATTCTCGGTCTTGCAGATTTACGCCGACGACGTCCATGAGTTCTTGCGGTGATTTAAATCCGCCGAGAGAGAGCAATTCGATATATTTGTCTGCAAATTTCGGTCCTTCTTGTTTCGCGCGTTGATATAGAGAAAGTACGAGCAATTCACCGAACGAATAGGCATATACGTAAAACGGCAAGAAAACGAAATGAGGAATGTAACTCCACCAAGTTCGATGCTGATGACCGAGTTTCACGGAATCTCCGAACATTTCTTGCATGAGAGTTTGCCAAAGTTCGTGAATTTCTTCGGGAGCGAGTTCCCCTTGTTCTCTTCGCTTTCTATGACAAGCCTGTTCGAAGCGGTACATGGTTGCTTGTCGAAAAATAGTCGCAAAAATCCCTTCGATTTTTTCTCCGTAAAGCGCTAATTTGTCTCGGAGATTCGCTTTCTCGACTAAAGCATCGAAGACGAGCATTTCGCCGAACGTGCTCGCTAATTCTGCCAAAGGAAGAGTGGGATGGAAATTGAAGAGGCTTTGCTTGCGCGAGAAATATCCATGCACACCATGACCCAACTCGTGAGCGAGCGTCATCACGTCATCCAATTTGTTCATGTAACTCATGAAGACGACCGGATGAGTGTCGGGAGTATTGCTCGAGCAGTATGCCCCCCCGCTTTTTCCCATTCTCGGTTCGGCATCAATCCAATTCTTTTCGAAGAATTCCTTTGCCGCTTCGGAGATTTTTTCGGAAAATCTCCGAAATGCATCCAACACGATTTGTTTAGCCTCGTCCCATGGAACCGTTTGCTGTGTAGAAAACAGCGGAGCATAGCGGTCTATGTGAGTCATTTCCTTCAAACCGAGGATATCGCGTTTGACGTGATAATAACGCGAGACCATCGGATAGTTTTCCTTACACAGGTTCACGACGAGTTCCACTACATCGCGGTCTAACTCGTTGGCAAGATGTCGGCTTGCTTCCGGATATTTGTAGCCACGCATTTCGTCTTCGATTTTTTTATCGAGAAGCAAGGTGTTGTACGTGAACACCAGTGTGCGTTCCAAAGAATTCAATCCTTCGGAAAGTGCATCGGCGGCGGCTTGGCGAACCGTTCTATCCGGGTCTCGTAGTTTGTCCAGCACTCCTTCTAAATTGAGCTGTTCGGTGTCTCCGGTTGTCGGATTCTTGTAAAGAAAAACGTGGTTAGAAAGGATCTCGTCGTGGAATCTCACCCATGCGCGTTTGCCCGTGTTTGACACCTTTTCCAGCACGATCTCCTCTTTTTCAGAAAGGCGATAAGGTGCAAACATGCGCGTCTTTCGAATGTAATGTGCATAGTTTTCTAAAATCGGTTCGAGGAGCAATTTTTCGATGTGATTTTCGTCTGCGGCTTGCAGTTCTAATTCGAAGAAGAGAAGTTTGACTTGAATCTCGCTTGCCCGCTCTCTTATCCTTTGGAGAAATGCTCCTAATTTAGGGTCTCCTGTATTCGTGGAAAAGACAAGTTCTGCATAGGAGAGTGGTTTATGCAATTCGTTGTAAATGGATTCGATTTCGCGTGTCGCTTCGAGCAAGAGATTCGGTGTGAGTTCTGGGCTTACGATTTTTCCGTAATATTTTCGAACGAATTCGTCAGCTCTTTTTTCGACTTCTTTTAAAGTTTTTTCGATTCTCTCGTCTTCGATGCTTTCGAAAAGCGCACTGAGGTCCCAACGCACTTTCGGATACGACTGTTCGATTACCGTACTCATGAATATCCTCCAAGAAAAAATGGTGCCCTCGGAGGGACTCGAACCCCCGACGCCTTCCTTAGGACGGAAGCGCTCTATCCCCTGAGCTACGAGGGCAATTTTGCTAAACGATTATACTCTAATCGAAAATGCCGACCGCGCGAAGAGTGTGTTCGACATGACGCAAGTGATGATTCAAATCGAAACATTCTGTAATTTCTTCAGGATTCAAAAGGGAAACGACATCCGGGTCGCTCTCGATGCTTTTTCGAAAATCTTCTCCTTCCCATGCTTTGGCTGTGTTTCGTTGCACCACACGATAAGCCTCCTCTCGAGACATGCCTTTTCGAATCAACGCAATCATAACGTGTTCGCTGAAAACTAAATCCCCTAAGATATTTAAGTTCTCTCTCATTTTCTCCGGAAATACTCGCAACCCAGAAAGAATGTTTTTCAATCGAAGAAGCATAAAATCAATGAGGTGGAATGTGTCCGGAAGAACGATTCTTTCGACGCTGGAATTCGTGAGATCGCGTTCGTGCCAGGTTGTAATACATTCCAACATTGCCGAGACATTTCCTCGCACGACACGCGCGAGTCCACAAATCGTTTCGCTGTGCCATGGATTTCTTTTATGCGGCATAGCACTGCTACCGGTTTGGCCAGCCGCGAACTCTTCTTGAACTTCTAAGATTTCTGTCCGCTGCAGATTGCGCAATTCCGTTGCGAATTTTTCCAAACTGCCTGCGAGAATTCCAAATGCGCAAAACAAACTCGCATAGCGGTCTCGAGAAACAATTTGAGTAGATGCTGGGTCAGGTTCGAGCCCGAGAATTTCGCAAACCTCTTTCTCTATTTCTGGTCCTAAAATGCCGTGCACACCGACCGCGCCGCTGATTTTTCCGACAGAAAGTTCTTTTTCAGCGCGTTGCAATCTTTCTTCCGAGCGATTGAGTTCTGCAAACCAATTTGCCAATTTGAATCCGAATGTAATCGGTTCTGCATGAACTCCGTGAGTTCGTCCAATCATCGGTGTATCGGCGTATTCTTTCGCTAAACGTCGTATTTCCGTTCGTAAACTGGATAGGGAAGAGAGGACTTGTTGGGTGGAACGTTTTATCAAAAGCGCATTCGCAGTATCGATAACGTCATAGGAAGTTACGCCGAAATGAATGTAACGTCCTTCTTTTCCGACATTCTCCTCCAGATTGCGCACGAATGCCATGAGGTCATGTCTTGTTTCTTTTTCTAATTCTGCTATTCGTTCGAGGTCGAACTTTGCGCGCTTGCGCAGAATCTCTGTAGTTCCGGGAGGAATAAGTCCGTGCTTTTCACAAACCTGTGTGATAGCCAACTCGACTTCCATCCAAGTTTGCACTTTGCTTTCTGGCGACCAAATCGCCGAGATGCCTGGTGTTTGGTAGCGTTCAATCAATCGGGATCCCCACTCCTCGTAGAGAAAATTCGAAAGGTAACTTCGAAAGTGACAAAGCGAAATCGGGATTTATGGAATTGCACATTTCGATTTGGCTTCCATCTTTGGCAATGACACATATACCTTGCTTCCCGTCGAGCCATTTCAATGCGATATGGTGTGGCCCTCCTTTTTTATTCTTATGCTGAACTTCCACTCGCCATCCTTGCTCACGCTGGAATACAGTATAACTCCTCGAAACGTCGTATTGCGATACCCTTTCGACAGTGCGTAATTGACGAAGTTCGAATAAACTCAACCGACGCGGACGCTCGATAACCGCACGACCTTTTAGAAGTTTCAGACTCCTCATTCCTAAAGAAAGAGTAACAATCGTCGCAGCCCCACGATTGGCGAAGCAAAAAGCATCTGTCAAAAGTTGCTGTGCTTCGATGGTAAGTTTCTTTGCTTCCGTTACGCTTGCAAGTGCGGAAAGCAAGTCATCGGGGGATGCCCCCGACGTTTTTCGCGCGAGAAGCAGAGAACGCCAGTGTTCGAGTTCGATTTCGTTAACCATAAATTTCAACGAATTCTTTTTTAATATCCGAAAATCCGACTTGTGTCGTTTTATGTATGACTGTTCAGGGATTCTTTATGTAGCAATTTCAATGCCTTTTTGTGGTTTTGTCGAACGGTGAGAGTTTTCAGCATTTGCATTTCGCTGATTTTCTGAAAGGAAAAACCGAGCCAGTAGTAAAGATAGAGCGTGTCTCTTAAAAGAGGTTCTTTGATTTTTTCGACTGTAAAGGTCGTTGGGACCGGTGAATGATGGATAATTTTCGTTATATTCGTAAGATTCGGCCTTCCGTTTTCCCCCCCTTTGCGAGTCGAATTCCTGGATTCCACGAAACGTTCTGCTTCGTAGCAAGCAGCGAGCGCAACGATTCTCGCACGGTCGTAATCGAGATTCGTGTTTTCCGCGGCAACCCTGAAGACGTCTCTCGGGGATCGAAACCGTTTAACGACCCTATTATATAATTCTTTCCCGTCTAATCCATAAATTTCTGCTGCAGTGTGAATCACCGCAAAATGACGATTGCAAATAAGGCTATCCGCACCATTCGTCACTAAAGCCTGTTTCGTCTTCGGTTTGTTCAAAACTCCTTTTTCCCTACGTATAAAAGAGACGGGATATGCCTCGCCTTTATCTTAGCCGGTTCAATCCCACTGCATTCTCCATTGCTGTAGTGCCAATATCTTTCCGATAACGCCAAGGCTTGGGGAATTTTCCTTCGATAGCGTTATAAACCTTGTCAGCCGCATCCCTTGGAGATTCACCCATCCCTACGATATTGAGGACCCTTCCCCCTGTGTTCACGAGTTTGTTATTTTTTCTTTCCGTTCCAGCGTGAAAGACGAGAAAGTCTTTCAAAGGAGACAAATCGGGAAGTTCGATTCCTTTCGGATATTCGCCAGGATAACCTTCTATAGCAATAACGATACATGCGCAAGCCAATGGCGAAACTTTTAGAGAGGGCAACTCTCGGCTGCAAGCTGCGTTTTCGAGAAGAGTTGCAAAGTCGTTTTCGATTCGCGGAAGAATCGCTTGAGTTTCAGGGTCTCCGAATCGAACGTTGTATTCCAATGCTTTCGGACCTTCTTCGGTAATCATAAGCCCTGCATAAAGCGTTCCGATAAACGGGGTTTCTTCTCGAGACATTTTTTCGAGAACCGGACGAATAAACAACTCTCCGAGTTTGCTCTGAACTTCTTCTGAAAGTTCTTCTACGGGTGAATAGGCGCCCATCCCCCCCGTATTCGGTCCTTTACCTCCTTCGTACGCGGATTTATAATCACGAGAAGAAGGTAAAAGAAGGTAGTCTTTTCCATTGCAAATCGCTTGAAGACTCACTTCAGGTCCGTATAAACGTTTTTCGATGACGATGGTTTCTCCTGCACTTCCGAATTCCTTTTGCAACAGCATTCTCGCCACCGCGTTCAAGGCTTCTTCTTTCGATTCGCATACGATTGCTCCTTTACCGAACGCTTCTCCGCTCGCTTTAACGACTAATTGATGTCCTTTTGCAAATTCCGAATATACATAACTTTTTGCAAGTTCGTAACGAGTGAACACCTCGAATTCTGCAGTTGGGATACCCTCCTCTTGCATTAGTGTTTTAGCGTAGGCTTTATTTCCTTCGATTTGCGCGGCTCGTCGCGAAGGTCCGTAGACGGATATCCCGACTTCACGGAGCGTATCTGCTACTCCTGCAATCAACGGGGATTCGGGTCCGATTACTGCTAATGTAATTTCTTCTTTTTGGCAAAGTTCTTTTAAACCTTCGTGGTCTAAAGCAGAGATAGGAAAACACTGAGCGATTTCCGCAATTCCCGCATTTCCCGGTGCGGCGATAATTTTCTCGACGACAGCGGATTGGGACAATTTCCAAACGAGGGCATGTTCACGGCCGCCAAAACCGACAACGAGGACTCTCATACTTCTCTTGCTCGCTCGGTAAACAACGTAAAAACAGGTTGGAAATGGAACGTGATCCTGCCGGTAGGTCCGTTTCTGTTTTTTGCGATTTCGACCTCTACGGGAACGACCCGGAATGGGTCTTGCGGTTCAGGGGGGGGAGGTGGAAGGACTTCTTCCTCTCCGTCTTCTTCGTTTTCTGGATCCCGAGAGTACAAATCTTCGCGATAGAGCAGCAATACGACATCGGCATCTGCCTCGATAGAACCGGATTCTCGCAAATCGCTGAGTAAGGGGCGTTTGTTTCTCCTCTTTTCGGGTGCGCGTGTGAGTTGCGAAAGTGCGAGAATGGGTGTGTCGAGTTCTTTTGCGAAGATTTTCAAAGACCTTGCGATATCCGTAATTTGCTGTACGCGGTTTTCCGTTTTGAAGGGGGGGCGCATCAATTGAAGATAGTCTACGACCACTAACCCTAAATCTCCTGTTTCCGCCTTGAGCCGTCTACATTTCGCCCGGAGTTCGAATGGGCTCAAATCAGAAGTGTCATCGATATAAAGTCTTAAAGGATAAAGTCTTTCGCATGCCGTAACGAGTTTATTGTAATGTTCGTCGTCTAAATGACCGGAATAACTCATGATTTGAGAATCTACTCTCGCCGTCGTGCATAAAATTCTCCTCACGATTTCCCTTTCCGACATTTCCATGGTGAATAAAGCAACCGTTCGCTCTTCTTTTTCCGCGATGCTCATCGCGATGTTCAAAGCCAAAGACGTTTTTCCGACCCCTGGTCTCGCAGCCAGGATAACGAGATTCCCAGGATAAAGACCCGTTAATTTTTTGTCTAAAGATTTGAAACCTGTATGAAGCCCGCGTATCGGCTCGTTCGTTTCGTAGATCCTATCTATATCCTTGAAATATTCGGCAGTGGCGTCGGCAAGAGAAGAAAAATCTTTACGGACAGTTCTTTGCGTTACTTCGAAGATTCTTCTCTCGGATTGGTCTATTTTTTCTTGTATGTCTGTTTCAGGGTCGTGAATGAGGCTAATGATTTCATGTGCAGCATTTTGAAGACCGCGCAGTATGGCAAGGTCTTTGACGATTTGAGCATAGTATTCCGCGTTAGATGCAGATGGTACGGTTTCTGCGATTTGCACTAAAATTTCTTGTCCGCCGATTTGTTCCAGAATCCCGCGCGCGGTGAGTTCTGCAAGTACTGTAACGACGTCTATTTGCCGCAAACTTTTGTTCACGGCAAGCATTGCTTTGAAAATTTCACGATGAATGGGGTTGTAAAAGTCGTTCTCGTTGAGAATGGAAATCACTCTGTCAGCCATTTCAGGGCTTAGCAGCATAGAACCTAAAGCCGCTGCCTCTGCTTCGTCGTTATGAGGCGGAACTGCGTCTTTTAAAGTCGTGCTTACGACTGCTTTCGATGATGCGGGAGTGCGAGTGGCTTTAAATTCCGGCACATTACATTATTCGCTTAATTTCGCCTTCTGAGTTTTCTGCGAACGCGTTCGTTTAGGTTTTTCTTCCGACACCTTTTCCACGACTTCTTCACTCTCTGTCGAAATTCCTTCCGAAGATGCCGATTCTGCGGCTTGAGGAGCCGCTTCTTCCAATTCGATGCCTAATCTTCCTTCTTCGTCCGTTACTTCTAATCGAACAACCGCATCCACATCTTGATGTAGGTCTATGAGAACCTCATGAACGCCAATTCTTTTTATAGGATGGAGAAGAGCGACCATCTTCTTGTCCACTGCTACGCCTAACTGTTCTTTGATTGCCTCGGCGATGTCTGCTGAAGTTACGGCTCCGAATAGCTTCGTCGAGCCTTTTGCGGTTTTCCCCACTATCCGTATAGTTTGCCCGTTAATCTTTTCCGCGGCTTGTAGGGCACTTGCACGTGTTTTTTCGATTTCCATAGCCATTTTCGAGCGGCGTCTTTCTAATTGTGCAAGTGCTGCTTTATCGGCGAGAATCGCCAAACCTTTCGGAAACAAAAAGTTCCTTGCGAAACCGTCGGCAACTGTTACGACATGACCCTCTTTGCCGATCTTCGGAATCGTCTGCGTCAATATCACCTTCATTCTTTACCTTTTCACTCCTATTCCTATTTGCGGTTCGTTCTCTTTGAAAAACTTATTCACACCGAACCAAGCGTACCAATCACCTTTGAAATACAGGCGTGCTCGTACATTGAATTGTAAGTCATTCGGGTCGAATAAGTCTCCCGTTAGAACGAAGCGCGACCAGGGATTCCAGTCTACCCCGAGACCTGGCTTCGATGCATAAATGCCGTAACGAAGAGTGGCAGGTCCGAATTTTTGCCCATATTGAAGGCTCAATCGGTCAGTTTCCGTTACGTCATACACTCCCGCATACACCAACGCACCTGGCCGAATAGGATAGGAGACATGCAAATCCGTTTGGAAATTCGCGGTTTCGAGGTTGCGCGAGGTTTCTAAATTAATTGTCGCTGTCGGGACTACTCCGAGACCTGGAAGTTTCAGTTTTTCTATAGTGTCTTGCAGTTTTTCCAACAGTTTTTTTGCTTCGGCGGCAACTTCGCGAGCGTCATCCATGAGTGCACTCGCTTTTTCTGTTACGACTTTTCCGTCTTCGGTGATTTCTTTAATTTTTTCGGTGATTTCGATACCCGAACGACTAATGCTTTCGGTATTGGCGATCGTCGCTTTGAGCGATTGCTGCATCTCTGGGTCTGTTACCAATTCGTTTACACTGGTAATCAATTCCTCCGTTTTTTTCACGCTCTGGTCGAGGGAGGCGAGGATTCCTTTAATTTTTGGTTTCAATTCGGGGTCGCTTACGAGTTCGTTGACCGCTAATACTCCTTGCCGCATTTCTCGAATTGTCTCTGACATATCTTGGAGTGCATTGCGAATCGCCGGACGGTTTTCTGCAATCACGCCGCGAGTCTCTCGCAGTAAGGTGTTGAGTTCTACAAGCGAGGTATCAGCGCTCGCAACTACGCTCTCCAATCTTTTTCTGAGTTCTTTATCTCCTAAAATTTCTCGCAGCGCCTCTAAGTTTGCATTCAATGCATCGAATGTGCCCGTTGCTTCCGGAAGATAACTCTCGACGAAGGAAGCCTTTTTGCCTGATAGCACCCCTCCCACTGGTAGTCGTCCTGCCTTTATTCCTTTTTCCGAGACGATTTCGATTTGTTGTTGACCGATTCCGAACAAACTCGTGGGGATAAGGACTTTCGCGTCTCGCGGTATGAATGTTCCTTTTTTGAGCGCAAGAGTCATTTGGACGTCGGTAGGGCTTTTCAATTCGACTTTGTCCACCATCCCAACGTCTACTCCCGCTAACCAGACGACAGCGCCTTCCTCGATTCCGTAAGCGTTTTCGAAGTGAACATAGTAGCGCTCTGTTTCGCTTTTAAAAAGACTTTCACCTACGAAAGAATAACCGAGTACTAAAAGAACAACGAAAACGACAACCAACAGCCCGACTTTCCATGCATTTCGCATAAAAGGACCTCCTATTACTTTTATTAGGACGTTTTATTTGCGTCTCGTGATTTATCTCACGATTTATTCATCTCACGTACGCAACCTTAGTAATGACTTTACCAGTGAAAAGAACCGACAAAGGCCGCTCGTTCGTCCATACGCACCCAGCGTTCCTCGAGTACGTTTTCGTGTAGAGTCTGCTTTTCCACTGTAGCAATTTCAGACTCCACACCCGGTGAGAGAGGTCTATACCAAAGAACCCCTGGCATAGTACAGGATGTGCATTCACGGAAGGTAATCAAAGCATCATAGACAGGCTTTCGCGAGTCCTTTACACGAACGGAAATTTCGTTATTGTCTGTCGTTAGAACGATTTCTGCATCTCGCACATCTTGGAGATTGTTCGTGTAATTTCCTAATTGTTTTTGCAACAATTGGATGAGCGCTTGCTTTTTAGAGGGAGAGCTTGCGCCATCGAGAAAGAGGATGCTTTTTGTAGGCTTTTGAAAGACTAAATTCTCCTCACTATTTACGAGTAACGCCGCTTTCACACCACTCAAAGAAATTCCCTGATACGAGCCGGATTCCACTTGAAAAATTGCGACAGCAGAACGTCCGTCCGTCATCATCTCTCCGCTGTAATGGCATGGACCTGCGAAGATCGAGCAGGTTCTCATTTCGATATACGTTCCCGAAATACCGAGAGTGGATGCTGCAAGTAGGGTGCTGATCATTTTTTACCTCCGATAACTTTGTTAGTATTATACAGACATTTGTACATTTCTTAGCTATTTCCCTAAAAATCTCGCCACTTCGGAATAGGGATTGAAAGGGTCAGAGAGTTCAATCACGTTCTGACGGTCGAGATAAACGGCATCCCATTCAATCCAATAACTCGCTTTTCTCCCGGTGAGCAAATATTTCACTAATTGTCCTCTTCCATAAGCGCGAGTGTTGCGAGGAGGCTCTGTCATCGCGTTTACTATTGAGAGTTCGTCTGTGATTTCGAACGCATCCCCCATTTCAACGAGTGCCTGATGAAGGCTTTTTTTGGGGTCGAGATTATGATATTCCAAATCAATCGAATGCAAAGCATCGTTCCCCCAATCGAGTCCTTGGTCTTCGATGTATTGTTCTACGATTCGCTTCTTCGCAACCCAGTCGAGCTTCTTATAAAGTTGCATGGGGTTTTTCTCTAATTGGTCGAGAGTTTCGCGCCAATTATCCAATATCCAGTTCGTGTCATCATCCCTTCCTCGGAATGCTTCGGCGATCTTTAAGTATTCACGGTGTAAATCCACTGCACGAATCGTGTCTCCATTCTCCAAAGTTACAATCCAGCGATAGGTTTGGTCTCTACTTACGCTACGCAATGTTTCGAGAGGGTCGAGCAAACGAAAACGGGGGGGTATCAAGTTATTTTCTATGCAATCCAAAATTAGGCAAGTCGTGCCGATCTTGAGAGCGTAAGCAAATTGCATTTGATTCGGCTCCCCGAATAGTAAATGAAGGCGTGTCGTGTTACCGTAACTGTAAAATGCTTCCCATTTGGGGTTGATAAGCGCTCGGTTGAAACGAACGCGGCTCGCGATTGTCTTTACGATGTGGTCAGCGCGCTGACTGAGTTGAAAGGGGACGCTGCTGTCAGGACGAACGGAATAGATGTTCGTTACCCATATATAATCTACTGGGTTTCGTGAAAATTCTTTCACGTTAGGTCTCGTTCCTGTGTATTCGATTCTATGCCCCCCCACTCTCCCAGCGCCTGCATAGATTTGACGCGTTGCGAGAAATGGAAACAAATCGTAAACCGATTCGCTCAAAAATTTATCCTCTGTACGAACTAAATAATTTTCATGGCAACCGAACGTGTGACCTCCGAAGTGGTCCACACTGTTGTTATAGAAACTCGCCATTTCCGAAAGATTGAGTTCTTTCAGGGCTCGCACTAAGAGCCTTTGCCCTGCACGATCCGAAGCAATCAAATCGGAAAGGGAACGGCATTCGGGTGTGGCATACTCTTCATGCGAACCGACGGCGTCCACATAAAGCCTTCCTCCATTGATGAGGAATCCACCGCTGAAAGCCGGTTCGAAGGCTTCGTCTCTCGGATGGAGGTCGAGCGCGCCTAACCGCTGCTCGTGAAAGATGTAATCCTTCACAGCCTCGACGACGCCTTCGTAAGTCAATGGGGAATCCGGGTCTACGAAGCACCCGAACTCCGTTTCGACGCCGAAGATGCGGTTCATTCCTTCGGTCATGTTCTTATAATACGCCTCTTTTTTAAGGATAATCAGTGCAATGAGCACCCCGCGGGGGCTTATCCTCTGGCTTTTCGTTTTTATCCCGTTATATGGGTTTTGGTCTTATGGTCTTTTTGATTTAGACGAAGGTCTTTACGCAGCGGCTACCAAAGAGATGCTCCTGTATCACAAGTGGGTCATTCCCACAATCGGGGGAGAGCCGTTTTTGGAAAAGCCGATTCTTTTGTATTGGTCGGTTCTTCCTTTCTTGAAAGTTGGCATGTTTGACATGCTTGCGTTGCGGTTGCCATCCGTTCTTGCTACCGTGCTTTTGATTGCGTTAGCGGTTCGGTTCGTCCACACGAGATTCGGAGAAAGCGCTGCCGTTCGTACTCTTTGCATTTGCGCCGCGTCGCCTTTGCTTATGGGTGTAGGTCGGATGATGATGCCTGATGCGCTATTCGCTTTGGCATTTTCCGGAGCGTGTTTTTCTTTTTGGAAATCATTAGAAGGAGAGAAGTTGTATCGAGTTCTTTCCAGCGTGCTTCTCGGTTTTGCGGTTCTCGCGAAAGGTCCTGTCGCTGTCGTTTTGTTTTCTCTTATTTTTCTCATCATATATTTTACAGAGCCGGAGGTTCGATTCGAATATCGAGGAAGATGGGGGTTATTTATTTTCGCGTTTATCTGTGTCCTTTCTACTTGGTACGTCCCTATCGGTATACAGCAAGGTAAAGAATTTTTAGGGGAATTCATCTGGAAGCAGAACATATTGCGCTTCTTAGGGGGGGATATAGCGCATCGAGCGCCATTATGGTTTTATATCCCGGTTTTTTTCGTTGCATTAGCACCGTGGAGTTTCGGAATTTTTTCCGTCTGGAGAAAAACGCGTAGTAAACCAACGGAACGCTTTTTTTGGATATGGGGATTATCAACTTTAATTTTCTTTAGTCTTAGCGGGAGCAAACTTCCTCATTACATATTGCCTGCGATTATTCCTTTTGCAGCGTTGTTCGGAATTGCAGAACTAAAAAAGCGTTTTTCTTGGGCAGCCGTCCTTTACGGTGCGATAGTTGCATTTGTATTTATTACTCAAGCGCCTAAGTCTTTTCCAGTTCTTAATGACATATTTGTTAGAATAGGAATTGGGGTGATTCTCGCAACCCTCTTTTCCGTAGTTTTGTATTTTTTAATGAGGAGAAGTTTTGTGCAAAATTTCGCCATAGGCTGGTCAATTACTGTTTTGTTGCTCGTCTGGGGGATGCCTAAATATTGGGAGCAGACACACGGTGATGTGTATCGTATTGGGCAAATTATTCGTTCGGAAGAGTCGCCCTTCATCGAATACCGCATGGACGGTATGGGTGAGCCGCTAAAGACCGCACACCCGAGTTTGTATTGGTATACATCTCGAACGGGTGAAAAGGTTCAGTGGCTCGAAGAACTCGTGAAAGTGGCTTCCCCCGGGAAACTGCTTCTAACTCGAAAGAATCGTCTGGGCAGAGGGGGGGAAGAAACTTTAAGGCAGTATGGGTTGAAGCTGAACCCTTTGGCTCTTTACGGTGATTTCGAACTCTATCGAGTTATAGAATGGTGATTCGCTCCCTTAAAAAATGTAGACAAGCGACGAGTTGTTGATACTTTTTAATGTAGACATTCACTGCAAAATCCAAAAATTCCCAAAAATCTTCTGCCCAGCGGTTTACATTCCCATTAAAGTGGTTTACAATGCCCATAGTCCTCAAGGATGTGGGGCTCTTGGGAAATAGTGCGGCGTTTCCCTCGAAATTGCTCGGGTCGGAAGGGCACACGGAGGTGCTTTTCGACCCATTTCCATCCTTTCGGATATTCGGAATAAATGGACTTTACCTCATACGCAGGCAACCCGATGCTCGGAAGACAGATTCTCGGTGTGGAAGGAGCTGTCATCGACGACAAAGGGCGTGTGCGTATACCGAGTAGACAAAAGGAGGCAATAGGACAAGACTTCGTTATAGCCGTGGTTTACGATGGTTGTTTGGGACTTTATCCGCAAGAGGTTTGGAATCGAAAAATAGCAGAGATCATCGCAACACCTGCATCGCATCCTGCGAGAGATGCGCATTTACGCGAAGTAGGTGCGTTTGCAGAACAAGGAATGAAATTCGACCCGCAAGGAAGGTTCGTGATACCACAAGGCTTACGCGATGTAACAGGCATGAACAGCGGAGAAGTGTTGTTGGTGGGTTGTGTGGACCATTTGGAAATTTGGCGAAAAGAAGATTTCGCTAAATACAGACAAAACCCAGAGGAATACATGACGAACGCAAAGAGACAAGAGCTCATGGAAAAACTTTGGAAGCGGCTAATGGAAAAGTGACGACACGAAAGCACTATCCCGTGATGCTCAGGGAAGTGCTTTATTATTTGAATATTCGAGAGGGGGCAACCCTCGTCGATGGAACAGTCGGACATGGTGGGCATGCGAAAGCAATGCTAACTGCAGCAGGAGAAAAAGGAACGCTCGTTGCAATGGATTGGGACGAAACGATGCTAAGGAAAGCAGAAGAAAATTTGAAAGACGTGCCGGGTAGGAAATTTTTCGTTCATGCGGATTTCCGTATGATGCCGAAAGTCCTCGAAGGTTTGAACATTTCTGGCGTTGACGGGATCCTTCTCGATTTCGGGGTGAGCATCGAGCATTTCGAGGATGCTTCGCGAGGGTTTTCGTTCTTAGCCGATGCTCCCTTGGACATGCGGATGAATCGGAGCGCAAAAGAAACGGCTGCATCGTTTTTGAATCGTGCGAGTCAGGGGGAAATCGAGCGCGTGTTGCGGGAATACGGGGGGGAACGATGGGCGAATCGAATTGCTCGAGCGATTATTCGCAGGCGAAAAGAAGGGCGCATGCATCGAACTCAGGATTTGGTAGATGCAGTGCTCGAAGCGATTCCACCGAAATACCGCGAGAAAAGAATCCACCCTGCGACGAGAACCTTTCAAGCGATTCGGATTGCCGTGAATCAAGAACTGCAGGACTTGCAAGAAGCAATTATGAATGCTGCTTTTTGTTTGAATCCGGGGGGGCGTATGGTTACCTTATCTTACCATTCGGGCGAAGACCGCGAAGCGAAGCTCGCCTTCCGAAAACTAACTAAAGAACACGGTTTTAAAACTCTAACCCCTCGCCCAGTGCGACCCTCTTCTGAAGAGGTTCGTGAAAATCCTCCCAGTCGCAGTGCGAGGTTACGAGCGATAGAACGAACGATACAACCAAACCAACAAAACTTCAAACAAAAGGAGACAGCATGAGCGCAATCGTACATCCCGGTTCACTAATAAAACCACGACGCAAGATACGCGTACGCAACCGAAAACGTATCGCGCTTTGGAATCTCGCCTTGTATGTAGCGGGAATAGCTTTCGGAAGCGCGATTCTAACGCTTTTCCTTCGATTCGGTTGCGTGTTCGCAATCGAATATGCACAAATGTCCGCGAAGCATGCCGAGCAAAGGTTGGAATCCGCGCAAAAAGAAGCAGTGATTCTTCGTAGAGAACTCGATGCCGCTACGAACGTGGCTGCCGTTCGAGAATGGGCAGAAATGAACGGCTTTCGCTTGCCTTTGAATATGGAAAGTGGCGTCGAAAAAAGTTGATAGAAGGAAACTTTTTACTGTAAATCGCGCAAATTTCGTATTTGTGCTGCTTGCAGCCTTATTCGTTTGCGTGTTAGGGAATCAGGCGCGTGTACAACTCCTCGAACGCAACGAGATTATCGCCCTCGCGAAGGAAAGAAAAAGGCTTTTCGTCACGGAAACTATCATTCCTACACGCGGGGAGATATTCAGCAAAGACGGAAAAGTTTTAGCAAGTGCATCGGATACTTGCCTGTTCGGAATCAATCGTGAACTCGTGCCCCGAACACCCACCTTCTTTTTCGAAGTCTCTTCGATTACAGGAGTATCAGCGGCAGAATTGATGGACTTCGATTCCGATTCGCAAAGAGGGGGGGTATGGGAAGTGGAACTGAGTCGCGATAAAATCGCTCGCTTATTAGAAATAAAATCTCGTTATCTCGCGGATGGGCTTTGGGTGCAATCAGGGGGGGGAAACAGAGAGTATCCATTCGGAGCGGTTGCAGCGAGTGTAGTGGGATATTTGCAAGATGGTATACCGCGCTCTGGAATCGAAAAGTCTCTCGATAAATTGCTTTCCGGAAATCCAGGAAAACTCGTAGGAATGACGGATAAAGAGGGAGATTTTCTCCCTTGGTTGATGTCCGAAGAAACGAAACCAGGACAAGATGGAAGCGACGTCGTTTTAACGATAGATTCAGAAATCCAAAGAATTGCTTACGAATCCGTCTCTTATGCTTGTAAAAAACATAAAGCCGATGCCGGTGTCGCCGTGGTTTTAGACCCGAAAACTGGCGATTTGCTTGCGTTGGCTGCTTTTCCGAGTTTCGAAGATTCGCAAGCCGAACGCGAATGGAGTTCTGCCATTAAGGGTGAGCGAATTTCGCCGGAGTTGAATCCCGGTGTGGGATTGCGTTTCGAACCCGGCTCTGTATTTAAAGTCTTCACGTTGGCTTTAGGGTTGGAAAGCGGAGTGATTCTCCCAGGTGAAACGGTTTATTGCGGTGGTAAAAAGCAGTTTTCCGCAGCGACGATCCATTGTTCAGGAGACCACAGTCTCAAATCGCATGGTTCTGTAGGAGTGCAGCGCTGTATGGAGGTGAGTTGCAACGTCGCGGCGGCGACTTGGGGAGTAGAAATCGGCTTCGAGCGCTTCGCGAGGATGGTGGAAAAACTCGGTTTATTACAATCTCCTGGCATCATGCTAAAACCAGAAGTCCCCGGTGAGATAAACTATCATGATTGGAATAAAACCATCCAAATGGCGAATCTCGGCTTTGGACAGTCTATTAATGTTACACCTGTCGGATTAGCGAGTGCGCTTAGTGTTTTTGCAAATGACGGCATTATGGTTAGACCTCGTTTGGTGCATTCGATAGGCGGACGATTCACGAAATCTTCGGAAAAAAGCACCGTTTTCAAACCTGAGACAGCGAACAAAATTTTAATAATGATGGAAAAGGTCATTCACGGCGAGGAAGGTACCGGAAAGAAATTGCGAATTCCTGGTTACACGTTAGCAGGTAAGTCGGGAACTGCGCAAAAACGAGATGCATTGACGAGAACTTCGACAAGGCAAAGATACGTGAGTTGGTTCGTAGGTTTCGTTCCCGCTATGCATCCGAAGGTGGTGATCGTTGTTGCAATCGATAATCCCACTTCGGGCACGTATTACGGTGCAGCGGTCGCTGGTCCTGTTTTTAGAGATATTGCCGCATTTTTAATTCAGAAGTACGAAATCCCCCCCGATAGACCAGAGGAACTTTATGCAATTGAGAAGCGCAAGAATTAATGAATTTTCGGGTGTTCGTGCTGTGTTCAAAGATGCGGAGATTCGTGGAATCACGATAGATTCGAGAAACGTAAACCGTGGCGATTTGTTTATTTGTTTGAAAGGACAAAAGACAGATGGGCATGCATATATCGAAGATGCGGTTTCGAAAGGCGCTGTTGCGGTAGTCGTATCTTCCAAGGAAGCATTTTTGCGATGTGTGCAGAAAAGTGTCCCCGTAATATGGGTTCGCGATACGAATGATTTTTGTTGGGAGTTTAGTGCGTTATTTTATGGGAATCCTTCGGAAAAATTAACCGTAATCGGGGTAACCGGGACAAATGGCAAAACGACGACCGCGTGGCTGCTCTATCAGATTATAAACACACTCGGGCGTCGCGCTGCTTATATGGGAACTTTGGGAGTCGCTTTCGATAGTGAATGGCGCGATTCTTCATTTACGACTCCGTTCCCACCCGAAATACAAAAAACTCTTCGCGAACTCGTAGACGCTGGAGCGGATACCGTGGTCATGGAAGTCTCTTCGCACGCTCTTCATCAGCGGAGAGTGGATGGAGTACAGTTCGATGTCGGAATTTTTACGAATTTAAGCCAAGACCATTTCGATTACCATTCCGGTATGGAAGACTATTTTCGAGCGAAGTCTCGCCTTTTTTGCGATTTACCTAATGCCAAAAAAATTGTCACGGTCGCTTATGCGGACGACCCTTACGGAAAACGTCTTTTGGAAAGCGCAAATAGCGGAATCGGTTTCGGTTCTGAAAATACGGATTTGAGAGTCCTTTCATCGAAGATCGATATTCATCGCCTCGAATTCGAGATTTCTTGGAAAGGGGAATCTGCAGTTGTCGAAGTGTCTTTGGGGGGGCACTTCAATGTGAACAACTGTTTGGCAGCCATAGCCGGCGCTCTCGCTTTGAATTTTCCCCTTTCGAAAATCCTCGATGCGCTTAAAAAAGTAAAACCTGCACCTGGACGTTTCGAAACGATAACGAGCGAAGAAGGATTTCATATTATCGTAGACTACGCGCATACACCCGATGCTTTGGAAAAACTTTTAAATTCTGTTCGTGCGCTTCGACCATCACGTATTTTGACGGTGTTCGGATGCGGTGGGGATAGAGACAGAAACAAACGCCCGAAAATGGCGTCTGTTGTTTCCTCTCTTTCGGATCTCGTTTACGTTACCAGTGACAACCCGCGAACCGAAAATCCGATGAAAATTATCGAAGAAATCGTGCAAGGTTTGCATCCGGACGTGGTTTCGAAAATCGAACCAGACCGCGCGAAGGCAATTCATGATGCAGTATTCGAAGCGAAGTCCGGCGATATCGTAGTCATCGCCGGAAAAGGACACGAAACCTACCAAATCATCGGCACCACGAAACATCCCTTCGACGATAGGGTCATCGCGCGCAAAGCTCTCGAAGAAAGAAAAAAAGAAAGAAAAGATGCAATTAAAACTGTCTGAAATCGCAGAAATTACTGGTGGAAAATGTTCCGGACCGGATAGAGAAGTGCACGGTATTGCTGTCGACAGTCGTCACGTGAAAAAAGGTGATTTGTTCGTTGCAGTTGTAGGAAACAACGCAGATGGGCACTATTTTATTCACGATGCTTTCCAACGGGGGGCGGTGGGGGCATTGGTGAGTAAGGAAATAGAAAAAAAATTTCCTCATGTCCGAGTTTCCTCGGTAGTCCAGGCATTAGCAGAAATTGCAAGCACGATTCGAGATTCGTTTCATGGCAAAGTCGTTGCCATAACAGGAAGTGTCGGAAAAACGACCACGAAAGAGTTATTAGCAGCGGCATTAGGAGATTCCACTACTGTATTGAAATCGGAAGGAAATCTCAACACGGAATACGGTTTGCCCATCACTTGGATGAAACTCGAGCAGAGTCATCGCTATGCTGTTTTGGAAATGGCAATGCGTGGAAAAGGACAGATTGCGCATCTTTGTTCGTTTAGTCGTCCGCATATCGGTGTCATTACATCTATAGGAACCGCGCATATCGGCGAATTAGGTTCTCGGGAGGAAATTATTAAAGCGAAGGCGGAACTGTTGGAATCCCTTCCTAAAGAAGGTCTTGCCATTTTGCCAATGGGAGAAGATTTCGATGCGCTTTCTCATTATTCGAATTGCAAGGTTTTATCGTTCGGTGAGCAACCCAACGCAGATGTACGTGTGCTGTCATCTCTTATTTATCTCGAAAACAATACAACAGAAATCGAAATAGAAATCAAAAACCAACGATTCTCGGGGCGAATTCCCGGTCTCGGCAGACATCAGGCAATCAATGCTTCCGCTGCGCTCGCCGTTTGTATCGCGCTCGGAATCGAACCGCAAATGGCTTTGCAAAGAATGCAAAACGCAGAACTTCCGAATGATAGATTGCGCGCAGTCGAATGTTGCGGGGCGACTTTGTTAGTGGACGTTTATAACTCGAGTCCAGAATCTTGTAAAGAAGCATTGAAGATTCTTTCGGACGCTGAAGGATTTTCTCGAAAAATCGCCATTTTAGGAGACATGCTGGAGTTAGGTGAGTTTGCCGAGTTTGCGCATCGAGAAATAGGCAAACTCGTTTCTTCTTCCGATATAGATGTTCTCGTCACGGTGGGGGAGTTGGCACCTTGGATTTTGGAGGAAGCAAAAACGCGTGGATATAAGGGAATAGGAATGAGCGTTCCTTCCTCGAGCGAGGTGGCACGTATTTTAGAGAATTTGGAGCCAGGCGATTTGGTGCTCATCAAAGGCTCTCGTCGTTTGCAATTGGAAAAGGCGTTGCCGCAAGAGGGGGGGCTCATCAATGTTTGAGCATGTGGTTAACGCATTTTGGATTTCTTTTTTCGTATCGGCGATTCTCTCGTATCCTTGTATATTTCTTTTAAAGAAAGTAAACGCTCGTGCGAAAGTCAGTCCTTTTCTTCCGGCACATCAGCAAAAAGAGGGGACACCGAATATGGGGGGGATTTTCGTTTTGGTGGGAATATTCGTTGCGATGGCGCTCTTCAATGGATTCGAAAATCGCGAGAATGTTTTGATTTCGTATTTGATCTTTACTTTTGCTTTGATTGGTTTCGTAGACGATTATTTAGTCCCTCGTTTCACGACGAAAAGGGGATTAGGATGGACGATAAAACTCGCAATGCAAGCCCTTGCAGCAAGTTGTTATGTTTGGATGCTCGGATTCCGTCCGGAAGCATGGCTTGCGGCATTTTTCGTGTTGACCTTCGCGAATGCGGTGAATTTTACGGACGGCCTCGATGCGCTCGTAACGATGACTCTGTGGATTGCTTTAATCCCGTTTTTGGTTTATTTTTATTCTGATGGGAATCGCGCTCTTCTCATCGTTTCTTTGGCGATTCTCGGTTCCTTGTTACCTTTTCTTTACTTCAATGCCCCCCCTGCGAAAATTTTCATGGGAGATGTGGGGGCATTGGCGCTCGGAGCGGTTTACGGTCATCTTTTTTCTACGACTCCTTACAAAACCCAAACTTGGCCATGGCTCACCTCTGGGGTATTTCTATTAGAACTCGTGCTCGTCCCCATTCAAATCGGAGCCGTGAAAACACTCAAAAGACGCATCTTCCCAGCGACTCCATTTCATCACTCTCTCGAAGCATTGGGATGGCCTGAATCACGCGTGTTATGGGCAATGATTCTTTTGCAAATGATTTTAACTTCAATGGCATTCACGGTGATGTTTTTATGAGTGATTACAAAAAACGAAATGTCTTTCAGAATCAAAGAATCGTCGTCATCGGTCTTGGAAAGGCTGGGACCGGCATGGCGAGAGTTCTAAAGGCAAAAGGTGCGCAAGTTACGGTAGTGGACGAAAAATCCGCAGACTCTCAGAAACTCTTCGAACCGTTAGACGAGATGGCGAAATTGGACATTCCTGTAATCACGAGTTGGACCGGAGAATTGGAATGGAGCGAATGGGATGGTGTAGCGTGTTCTCCGGGCGTTCCGAGCAAACATCCGACTTTGCAAGAAGCGTTGCGAAGAGGAATTCCTTTATATAGCGAAACGGAAATCGCTTATCGTATCGCTGAGTCTCCGATAATCGCGATAACCGGAACGAACGGAAAGAGCACAGTCACTGCACTTACATATTGGATTTTGCAAAAAGCGGGGAAGAAGGCAATTTTATGCGGAAACATCGCAGGCTCTGGATATCCCGAATATACGATTACCGAAGCGGCATTGAATGGTGATACGGATTCGATATTGGTAGCCGAAGTGAGTTCTTTTCAATTGGAATGGATTTCGGAATTTCGTCCTAAAGCAGCGACGATAACGCAAATCGTAGAAGACCATCTCGATAGATACGAGAGTCTTCGTGAATATGCCGCGACTAAACATAAAATCTTTCGCAACATGAAAGACGGCGATGTCGTCGTTTTCAATACATTTCGACCGGAAACGAAACCCGAAGTCCCTTCTTCGGCTCGTGTTTTGAAGATTGGCGCGCAAGATGAGGATGCGCAATTAGACGCGCAGGCGCAAATATCTGGGCAAGATGTGTATTTTCCGCAGGGTAATACTTCCATCTCTCTTTCGGAACTTTGGGATGCATCCCCCCATAATTTGGAAAACGCCGCAACGGCGGGGCTTTTGGCAAATGTTTTCGGTGTGACTTTTTCCGAAATACGCGAAGGTGTGCTTTCGTTTCGCCCCCTCCGTAACCGAATGGAATTTCTCGGCGAAAGAAACGGAGTTCGCTACATCAACAACAGTATGTGCACGAATCCGACAGCATTGAAGGCTTCTTTGGAGGCAATGGATTCGTCTACTTTATTATTAGCAGGTGGCATCGCGAAGGTGAAAGATTACTCGATGATATCTTCCGTAAAAAATAGAATCAAAAAAGCCTACTTGTTCGGTCGTGACGGTGCGTATTTGAAAGAAGTTTTCGAAAAGATGGGCGTAAAAAGCGCAAGGTTCGATACTTTACGAGAAGCATTCGAATCGGCTCAAAGCGAGGCAAAACCGCGCGAAACGATATTGCTTGCACCGAGTTGCGCCAGTTTCGACCAATTCGAAAGCTTCATGGAACGTGGCGAATTGATGCGCAAACTCGTAGAGGAGGTAGTTCGAGTTGGATAAAGGGCGACAAGGAAGAAACCTGCCCGGGGATCGTTTGCTATCGTGGCTTGTACTTATTGCCATACTCTTGGGTTTGTTTGTCGTTTTCGACACCAGTTATATCATGTTATTTAAAGGAGGCTCTTGGTCTTCCTTTGCGATTGTCAAACATGTGTTATGGGTGATACTAAGTGGTGTCGTATATTATTTTTTTACGAAACTACCACCAGAAATTCTAAGGGGTATTTCGAAACCCTTGTATTTCCTGGGATTAGTCGCATGTATACTCGTGTTTATTCCTGGTGTAGGGATAGAATCAGGGGGGGCAAAAAGATGGTTCGGAGTCGAACCATTTAGAATCCAACCTTCGGAATTTCTGAAACCGCTGACGATTTGGTTTTTAGCGGCGATGTGTCTCTATAAATTTCCAAGTTATCCGAAAAGCGTCCGTCATTTCGGTGAATGGATGGATAATCGCTTCGTAATTTTCTTGCGTAGAAATTGGCATTGGCTTATCGTGGGAATATCTGTTTTGGTTATAGAAAGGCAACCGGATTTGGGCACGGCGGCAATGGTGGGAGTTATCGCTATCGGAATCATGATTTACTCTCCCATAAAAGGAAGGGTTATCGCATTAGTGCTTCTTTTTGCCCTTCTTATGGGTACGGTATTTACGATATCCGAGGATTATAGGGGGGGGAGATTTCGCACATGGCTCCATCGCTGGGATGCTTCTGTTGTTGACGGTCCAGGCTATCAATCCGCACAGTCCGAATTAGCGATGGCAATCGGGGGAGTTACCGGTGTAGGTCCTCCGAAGGGAAGAGCGAAAAGGGTTCTTCCTGCTGCAAGCACCGATTTCGCTTTCACTACCATTGCAGAAGAAGCGGGATTTATCGGCTCAATTATCGTCATTTCTCTCTTAGCCGCTATCTCTCTTCGTCTTGTTCTTCTTGCTTCCCTATCTCAAGACGCATTTTCTCGATTGGTTATAGGAGGCACTGGTTGGTGGATTGGTATCCAAAGCGTTTTGAATCTATCCATGGTCGGTTCATTGCTCCCCCCCATCGGTGTGCCTTTGCCTTTTTTGAGTTATGGTGGAAGCAGTTTGTTGGCGTTGATGATGGCTCTCGGAGCGTCTCAAGCCATGATTCATAGACGTGTGTATAAGGAGGCGCCCATTGAAACTCGTCGTGACCGGCGGAGGTACAGGAGGGCACGTCTATCCCGCGCTTGAAGTCGCTCTCGAAGCACGAGCGAATAAACACGACGTTCTCTATATCGGAAGTATAAGAGGACAAGAATCCAATGCTTGTAGTAAAAGCGATATCGAATTTATCGGATTGAACGCTCGCTCTTTGGGGAGTTTGTGGAAGCCTTCCGGTTGGCGTTCGTTGATCCTTTTTTTGCGCGCGACTTATCGAGCGCGTAAAATCTTAACGGACTTTTCGACAGACTTGGTCTTTTCAACGGGGGGGTATTCTGCCGCTCCGGTTTTATATGCTGCGTCTAAAGTCGGTACGAAAATCGTACTTCACGAACAAAACACCATACCGGGACGAACGCATCGTTACGCAGCGCGTTTCGCGAAATATGTTTGCATCGTTTTCGAAGAAACACGCAATGCATTTCCCGATAAAACTGTACGCACCGGTCTCCCTTTGCGAAAAACGCTTTTACTAAAAGCGAAAGCCGAAAAACCCTCCGCATCACAAAAATTTTTCACCCTTTGCATGGGTGGTTCTCAAGGTGCGAGCGTTATTAACGAAGCCGTTTTGACGATCGTGTTGCGAGCCGATCCCGAAAAAACAGAATGGCTTCATGTTTGCGGTCCTGCTCTTTTCGAATCTTGCGCAAAAGCCGCTCGACGACTCTGTATGCCCGAGAATTATCGGCTGAAAGCGTTTTTAGAAGGAAACGAACTCGCAGAAGTCCTCTTTCGTGCCGACTTGGCGATATCACGAGCGGGAGCAGGGGCTATTTCTGAGTTCGCTCTCTTCGGTATCCCAGCAATCTATATCCCATACCCTTATGCTTATGCGAATCACCAAATGGAAAACGCTAAAGCCATTGAGAAAATTGGGGGCGGAACGGTCATCCCGCAACGAGAACTGATTCCGGAGAGGTTAGAATCTGTATGGAAAGAATGGATGTCGGATTCTTCTCGCAGGAAGCAAGCATCTATAAATTTAAAGGAATGGTCCATTCCTGATGCCACGCAAAGGGTAATGAAAATCATCGAAGAAGTCGTAAATGAGAACGCAGGCAGAAATAGATAAATCGTTTTCCGAATCAGTATCCCTACCGGAAACCGGAAGGATTCATTTCATCGGTATCGGTGGTGCTGGGATGAGCGCTATCGCAAGAATCCTCCTCCATCGAGGAAGAGAAGTTTCAGGGACAGATTTGGTTCCTTCGGGTGTTCTCGACGAACTGCGCGTACGTGGTGCAGACATTTCCATCGGACACGATGCCCAAAAAGTATTCGGAGCGTCCGCTGTCGTCGTTACCGATGCAGTGGATTTGAAAAGTAATCCAGAAGTGTCGGTAGCGAAAGAACTCGGTTTGCCTTTATTGCGACGCTCGCAAGCATTGGCTGATTTGTTGAAAAACTATCGCGTAATCGCGGTTACGGGAACTCATGGCAAGAGCACGGTAACGGCGATGATTGGCCACATTTTGGAATCTCATTCGTTTGACCCGATGGTGGTAATCGGTGCTGACTCCGTCGCTTATGGCAGCAACGTGCGAATAGGAAATGGCGAGTATGCAGTCGTCGAGGCATGCGAGGCTTATAACTCCTTTTTAGATTTGACTCCTGAAATCGTCGTGTTGACGAATTTAGAACCGGAGCATCTCGATTTTCATAAAAATTGGGAAAACCTTTTATCGAGTGTCGAGGAATTCGTCAAAAAGGCTCGAGGTACGCCGAAATTCATCTATTGTGCGTGCGATGAGGGTGCTTCGAAAGTCGCCCATCGTGTACAAGGGGGGGTGCCCTATGATTTTTCATTAAAACCTTGGGATGCCGTTTACGACAAGGGGACTTTGAGAACATCTTTCGGGGATTTTCGATTGCAACAATTCGGCAGACACAATGCATTGAATGCGCTCGCAGCAGTAACAGCAGCAGAATGTCTCTCGATTCCATCTGAATCCGCTCTACAGTCTTTACTTTCGTATCGTGGATTGAAACGCCGCATGGAGAAAATCGGAGAAAGAGACGGAGTAATCGTATACGACGACTACGCTCATCACCCGACAGAAATTCGTGCGACCCTCGATGCATTTCGTGAGTTCTATCCGGAGAAACGCCTTGTCGTCGCTTTTCAACCGCATTTATATTCGCGCACACGCGATTTTCTCGATGGATTCATCGAAGCGTTGTGTAAAGCGGATGTAGTTTTTCTGACGGATATCTATCCGGCGCGCGAAGAACCCATACCGGGAATTTCTTCTACGTTGATTTGTGAAGGCTTAGAGAAATCAAAGAAAGAATGTTTCCATGAAGCATCGAAACATTTCCTCCCTCGAACGGTAGCGAACTATGTTCGAACGGGGGATGTCGTTATTGGAATGGGTGCTGGGGATATCGAAGCGTTCGCACCGAATCTCTTGAAAGAAATTGCAAGAAAGAGCGAACCGCTTCGAGTGGGGGTTTTTTGCGGAGGACAATCCACAGAGAGAGAAGTCTCGAAATCAGGGGGAATTAATGTCGCAAATGCTTTGAAACGAAAAGGATACCGAGTAGAACTTTACGACCCAAGCGAACTATTAATCGGACAAGGCAACGTTCAGAGTTTGACGGGTGTAGAGCGACCAGATATCGTGTTTTTGCTTCTTCATGGAACGTCAGCAGAAGATGGCACGATACAGGGATTTTTAGAACTTTTGCGAATACCTTATACGGGGAGCGGAGTTTTGCCGAGTGCTACAGCGATAGATAAATACCGAACGAAACAAATCCTTTCCGCTCATGGTATCCCTACACCGAGAGCGAAACTCCTATCGTTAGCCAGCCATGCAGTCCATCCTCCATTTACTGATATGGGGGGTTGGGAAGCCTTTCCAATCGTTGTGAAACCCAACCGTCAAGGTTCAACGATAGGCTTGGGAATCGCTCGCGAACGAAAAGAATTGGAAAAATGTATCGAAGTAGCAAGCAAATACGATTCCCAAGTTTTGTTAGAAGAATACATCGAAGGTGTAGAAATCACGGCGCCGGTTTTGGACGACGAACCGCTGCCTATTGTGGAGATCCGCCCAAAATCGGGTTCGTATGATTTCATGGCGAAATACACTCCGAATGCGACCGAAGAAATCGTTCCCGCTAACATTTCGAAAAAAGCGGAAGAAAACGCGAAACGTTATGCACTCGATGCACATCGAATTCTCGGTCTTGCAGATTTCAGTCGCAGCGATATGATCGTTCGTGGTGACGAAGTCTTTTTCTTGGAGGTTAATACGATTCCTGGAATGACACCTACCTCGTTGCTTCCGCGTTCCGCGAGTGCGGCGGGAATCGCTTTCGATGAACTGTGTTGCAGGATTTTAGAATCTGCGTTAAAGCGTTATGGCATCGAAAAGAAAAAAACGTAGTTTTGAATTAGGTAATTTTTGGCGTCCCTTTTGGGCATTTTATTGGGCTGTCTCGTTGCCTATTGTAATTATCGCGGGATTGTTCACGAGTGATTTGACTTCTCTGACTATCGTGCGCGTTTCCGGTGCTGATAAAAACGATGAACAACGAATAAGAAAGATATTGCAGTCGTATAAAAATATTCCTGCATTGCAAATACCTACTGCAGAGGTCGAATCGCTCATCGAATTGAATCCGAAGATAAAAGTATCGAAGTTCGAGGTTAACGTTTTCGGTCGCGCGCATTTGCACATCGAAAAGCGTAAAGCCATAGCCTCAATAATAGGAAGACCGGGGATGGGTGCTGACATCGAAGGAAAAGTCTTCCCCGTATCGAAGGGTTCCATGCCCAAAATAGGCATAGGGGAGAAAGTACAGGATTACAATCCATTCTTTAGCATATGCAACCCGAACCCCTATTTCGAAGCCTTGCAACTGGCAGAAAAACTTCAAGTTCACCTGCCGAAACTTGAAGGAAACCTTGATTTGGACTTCCAAAGTCGTCTATGCTTTTATGTCAAGGGTGGAAAGTGTCGAGTGCTTTTCGGAAGCGGTAGGCGGCTGGATGAAAAAGTCGAGGTTCTCGAACGGGCTCTCGATTCTCAGCCCGACCTGTTGGAGAGCGTTAGAGTCGTTAACTTGGTCGAGCCCGATTACCCTGTAGTGGTCGAAGAATAAAATATGCAAATTAATTTTGTAAAATTTCCGCAATGGATGATGCCAGTAACTCTGGTTGCCTTGCTCATGGGCTTTCTTCTCGTTTCTTCACATTTAAGTTACGGTCCTCAATCGAGTGGAGCGCCGCGGATGTACGGCGCACCGGAAGGACGCGGTGCGGGCGCTAGCCTTGCTCGTTCCCTCGATGAGAAAGATAACGAAATCAACAAACTTCGGGAAGAAATCACGCAGTTGCAAAACGCTTTAGCGAATCAGTCTCGACAGGCAAAAGTTCTCAACGAGAGTTTGCAAGAGGCGAAGTTATTGGCAGCGCTTACCGAAGTCGAAGGACCCGGTGTCGAAATTATTTTAAAAGACAGCGAAAAACAATCGGACAACCCATGGCAATATGTAATCCACGACGATGACGTGATTCGCGTCGTGAACGAACTTTGGTTAGCAGGCGCTGAAGCGATTGCCGTCAATAATCAACGAATTTCCATAACTACTGCATTTCGATGTGAAGGTCCGGTGATTTATGTAGGGCGCGTTCCCATTTCGTCGCCCGTTGTCATTCGCGCAATTGGCGACCCCGAGACTCTTATGGGTGCACTCAACATGCCGGGAAGATATTTGAACGAAATTCGTACGGTAGACCCTAAAATGGTCGAAATCCATAAGCGCTATAAAATGGTCTTGCCGGCATATACCGGCTCGACAGAGTTCCGTCACGCAAGAAGCACAGTACCGAAACAATGATTTTATTAATTCCGATTTTGGCTTTAGTTATTGGCGGTCTTCTCGCCTTTTTCGTGGGTGGGTGGGAAAACATCCCGAGAGAATATATCGGAGTGGCTACTTTAGCAGGGATTGACACCGTCTTCGGCGGGTTGCGAGCAGGACTCGAAGGTCGCTTTCGAAACGACCTTTTCATGTCGGGCTTTTTCGTAAATATTCTCCTTGCTGTCGGTTTGGTCGCCCTCGGTTTCGCCATCGGAGTCGAAGAACTCTATCTCGCTGCCGTTATCACTTTGGGAGGCAGACTTTTCCTTAACCTCTCCCTCATTCGAAGACATTACATCACCAAAATTACAGACGCAATGGCAAGAAAAAAATTAGAGGTGGGGCGCTAACATGGAATCCATAGCCGCTATAGACATAGGCTCTACGAAAGCCCTTACTCTTATCGTCGATGTAGACGAAAAGGGAAATACGCGTGTCGTCTCTACCGGCTCATCCCCTTGCAGAGGGCTCAAGAGGGGAACCGTCAATGATATCGAGGAAACCGCCCAAGCCGTCGTCAATTCCGTAAGACGATGCGAACAAATGGCAGGGAGAAAAATCAATAACGTCGTCATTTCCGTAACGGGGGAACATATCCAAGGACAAAACTCCAAAGGAATCATCCCCTTAATCCCCCCCCATCGCACGATTACTCGTGAAGACGTCAATCGAGTCATAAACCACAGCAAACAAATCGTCTTACCCTCCGACCGTGAATTGATCCACGCCTTGCCCAGAGCCTTTAAAGTAGATTCGCAGGACGGAATCGAAAGACCTTTCGGAATGAGTGGAGAAAGATTAGAAGTCAGCACGCACCTCGTTCATGGGCAAATTACGCATATCCAAAACCTCGAACGATGCGTCAATCGTGCTCAAATCGAAGTGGACCAAGTTGTCTTTAGCCCGATCGCCAGTGGGCTTGCTGTGCTCGAACCGAATGAAATCGAATCCGGAGTTTTACTCTTGGATATCGGGGGGGGAACGACGGACATCGCCCTTTATACGGAAGGCAGTCTGGCATTTAGTGCAACCATTCCCGTCGGTTCGGGTCACATCACTTCGGATATCTCGAAACTTCTCAAGACGTCGCGCGAAGAAGCAGAAAGATTGAAAATTTCGTCCGGCTCTTGTCTTCCCGATAACATCGGTAAAGGAGAAGTGGTTGCAGTAACTCAATTGGGAATGGATTCCCCTCGTCCGTTTCCACGATCCGTGTTAGCAGAAATTATCACCGCGAGAGTGGATGAAATTCTTTACCTCGTTAGTGAACTTTTGGAAAAATCCGGTTTTGCTCTTCGTCAGGTCTCAGGGTGCGTTCTCACCGGAGGCGGAAGTAAATTAACCGGTCTATCTCAAATGGCAGAAAAGACGCTCAATGGAATTCCCACTCGTATAGGAACACCAAAACAATTAGGTGGTTTAAGCGACATGGTATCCGGTCCAGAACACGCAACAGCGGTAGGATTAGTGCTTCATGAACTGAAAATGCGAGAAGAAAAAACCGTCTCGGCAGAAGTCGGAGATTGGCGTCGATTTTTTGCGCCACTCAAAACGCTTTTCGGAACTAAGGCAGGAACGAATAAATGAATCGAATAAATAATAACTCGAAAATAAGGGAGTAATGACTATGAACGTAAAAGAAGGTGGCGTGCCACAAGCCGTGATAAAAGTGTTAGGAATAGGCGGTGGCGGCTCGAATGCCGTCAATCGCATGATTGAAGCGAATATTCAAGGCGTGGATTTCATCGCTATGAATACCGATGTCCAAGTCCTCGAACTCGCTAAAGCACCTACGAAAATCCAAATCGGTGCGAACCTAACTCGTGGATTAGGCGCCGGTGGAAACCCCGAAGTAGGAAAAAACGCCGCAGAAGAAAGCCGCAATCAAATTCGCGAACTCCTCAGCGATGCCGACATGGTCTTTCTCACAGCAGGTATGGGCGGTGGCACAGGAACAGGTGCTGCTCCTATCATCGCAGAATTGGCAAAAGAAGCCAACGCATTGACTATCGCTGTGGTGACGAAACCCTTTACGTGGGAAGGTGCTAAAAGACGCAAGATTGCAGAAGAAGGTATCGCGGCACTCAGCGAAATCGTAGACACGATTATCTGCATACCAAACGACCGCCTTCTCCCTGTCGTAGACCGACGAACTACATTGATTGAATCGTTCAGAGTCGCGGATGATGTATTGCGTCAAGGCGTCCAAGCGATTTCCGATATCATCACCATCCCGGGGATGATCAACGTGGATTTCGCCGACGTGCGTGCAATCATGTCCAATGCCGGACCTGCACTTATGGGAATCGGATACGGAACAGGAGAGCATCGCGCACAGCAAGCCGCTCAAAGCGCAGTTTCCAACCCGCTTCTGGAAACCACTATCGAGGGAGCAACGCGCTTGCTCGTGAACATCACGGCTTCCGAGGATATCACTCTCGCCGAAGCAAACGAAGCCATGATGTTTATCCAAAACCTCGCCGCAAGCGACGCTGCGAATATCATCTTCGGTACTGTCCTCAATAAAGAATTGGATGGCGAAGTACGAATAACCGTGCTCGCTTCGGGATTCGACCAAACCACTGCGACGGGTAGGAAAGCGCTTCAAGCCGCAACGAGCGTTGGAACCCCTCGCTCCGCCGCAGTCCAGATGCCGTCTCGAACGCAAGAGGCGAAGACTGGTACTAACTCGTCCGGAAGTACGCTTCCCCCTGGCGCCGGTTCTGCTACCGGAATTCCTCGCCCTGTGGGTTCGAAAGACAACGAAACCCTCAATCTGCCGAAACCAGAACTCACCGAGGAGGATGAACTCGACATTCCCACATTCATAAGGGAATATAGGAAAAGACAAGGCTAAAAGTTTTTGCGAGTGGGAAATAAGCCCGCATCGAAAGATGCGGTAATGCATATTTCCATGCATTTCATGCCTCAACGGCTCCTGCTGTCGAGGCTATAGTTTTTCTATTTTATGCCTCAACAGCTCCTGCTGTTGAGGCTATAGTTATTTTTGAATTAAAACCGCGCCTTATCTCATGCGATATTAATCGCGCCTTACGGCGCTCCTACAATTAATGTTTGGGCAAAAAATAAAAGCTTTATTTCATGCCTCGACAGCTTTCTATTTTATGCCTCAACAGCTCCTGCTGTTGTTGAGGCTTTTTTTAGGACATAAAAATGAATCCCAAAAGAATTGCGAAAGATAAAAACGTATGCAGTAATTGCAAAGAGGGAAAATCTTGGTTTTAACCTTTCAGCCAAAAAGGCATGCGTGGCCCTGAGGGTTTGAAAGAAAACGGTGTGAGAAAAATTGCGTCAATCGCTATTTTCCACGATGGCGCGTTCGGAGATAAACGAATGCGAATTTTGTGATTCCCTGGACGTACTGTAATTTTCCCTAATCTATACCAACCGAAATCTGTCCCGTAAAGCGATTGCGCAGTATCGGGAATTCCGAAAACGTTTTCGCTTCCGAATTCGAACGAAACGAACTGGCGTAAATCTTCGGGAATTCTCGCCGCAAGCCATATCTCTACATCTCTTTCTGTAGGGACGTTGAAACGATAGGTTGCATAAAATCCCTCAGTGGTGGGGGGGATAGCACTGTCCAGAGCCAACGCCTTTCCATTCGAACATGCAGCGCTCGTCATGACATATCCGAAATTATTTTCTTCTGCGCTTTCTCCTTCTATCCATGAGAGGGGGCGCACACGCAAAGCTATCGCTCTCAGGTTTGCAACCATCTGCTCGAATGCAGCAGGAGGATTCTCTTGGATCCTGCGATGAGCATCCGTGAAGAAAAATTTCAAATCGGATATATCCACGCCCAATCGTTTCGCTTCGTTCGTCAAATCTTGGAATTCTGCAAGAGCACCATCTATCGCATCTTGCGGAACGGGTACTTCTTCCGTTCCCGTGATGACAACCGGATATGTACCGATGACGAGTTCCGGTAAGCCTTTTACAATTTTGCTTTCGATGGGGAGACCGTCGGGTGTCGAAAATTTCGCTTTCGAAGGCTCGCGCATCACTAACCGCACTTTTGCGGCTGTGTCCGTACGCCAAATCACGGTGTATGTCGCAAAAGGAGCGACATGACGATAACCTTCGTAATTCTCGCCTAACTCCAAACGATTCCCAGACTCCGGAGTTGGCAACCACCAAACATTTCCCGGAAGTCGCATCGTGGTTGCCGGATGGCGCGCATTTTCAGGATAAAACAAGGCACGGGGAAGTCTCGTGAGGAATGTTTCGTCTCTCGAGATTTCTTGTAGGATGTTTTTCAACCAATCCGCTTCGTACCCCCCCGTCCATTTCACGTACCAACCTTTTGCGCCGAGTTCTGCAGTATCGAGAATCACGGAGCGTAAAGATTGTTCATCTGGATAGGGTTTCCCATTTTCTAAGACTCGAAGGTCTGTCGCGACGAGCCAACTTCGATGATTCCAGGCAAGCGTCGTACTGCAAGCGCCTCCTGCATAATGCTCGATGGGTGAAAGCGCTATTCCGATTGCGCGCATACCCAATCCATCGCCTGCTAAGTCTCTCGTGTCGTAAACAGCAGCCCAGCCGTTCCATTCGATAATGATGGGAACATTGTGAATTCTTCGAATCGCTTCTGCAAATCGTTTCATGCGATTGCGAGCGGCATTGTCAATTACGGTTTTTATGTCGTTCCAATATCCCGATGTTTTCGGGTCGCAAGAGAAGAGCGAGCCGGTTTGCGGGTCGAGGAATTTATCTACTCCTCGAACAGAAGAAAACAGAGCAACGAAACGCGCTGCTTGTTTGAATGTTTCGATTTCAGCCGTATCGAGTTTCCAGGCGCGTATTAGGCGATAGATATCGTTTTGGTATCTTTCTTTCAAATACGCTTCGAATTGCAAACGAAAGATTTCCGAATCCGGCACGTATCCTTCTGCTGCATTCCAAATTTCGACTTGACCGAGAGGGTTTACGAAGCCTCTCAAACCTGCTCCGAACTTCGTTTGGTTTAGTTTCGCTAAAAAAGCGTCGCGCCTTTGGTCGAACTTTTCCCAATAATCTGTCAATGAACTCTGCTCCACTCTCGGATAAAGCAAAACCGTGTATTCCCCCCCACCGACTTTCAATTGATATCGAATGCGTGCGTATCCGTCCACGACGTCCGCCCAACCGTGCGTTTCGGCGACATCACCTTGGTTGGAAACAACGATATAGAAAACACTGCGCCCGTTCGGAACAGGGATCCTGTAATCTCCTTGTGGACCTGCTCCGGTAATTCGGTAACTTTCGGGGCGTATAAGGAAAGCAGGTGCACGCGGCGCTTTTCGATTATCGAGCCACAAGTAACGAAAGGATTTCGCTTCACAAGATTCGATGATTTCGTTCCAATTGCTTTCGGGCGGAACTTCCAGCAAGACATCTTTTATTCCCGTTCCCTCGATGGCGCGGAGAATTTGTTCGCTCGCGTTGGCTCGCCATCCGATCGGCAAATACGCTTTCCCCTCCCATAAAAGCGCGTGATTCGGCGTCACATTCCAACTGGCGGCAGGAGCGAAGTTACAAGGAAGGAAGGTCGTAAGGGCGAATAACCAAGAAATCATCACTTCGAGTTCGTTTATTTTGACGGTTTTGCTCAGAAAAAAATACGAATTATTTACGTATTTCGCTATTTTGGCGCTTCCTCCCAGCGCCCTGGTAGAGCATCGTCTTCATTTTCAAAAACTCAGATGCCGCTTTCGTTTCATAATCTCTAAAAACCCATGCCGAAAAAAGACTATCGTAAGCAGTTGGAAAAAATAGACGAAGCGATTCTCGACCTTCTCCATCGAAGAATGGAGATTTCGGGAAAAGTGGAAGGGAAAGGTTATGATTTTTCCCATTCATCCAAGATCCTACAGCGTTACGAGGAAAAGAAAGGAATTCCGAAAAGTGAATTGCAAACTCTCTATCGTGAAATCATAGCAACGACGAGCAAGATGCCGAATCCTGTGCGCGTGGCTTATTGGGGACCGCCTGGCACTTACACTCATATCGCTGCAACGAGTCATTTCGGGAGGAAAGCCAAATATATCCCGCTCGAAACGATTCCGGATATTTTCGATTTCGTCGAAAAACAAGAAGCGGAATACGGCGTCGTTCCTGTCGAAAATAGTACGGAAGGTGTCGTTGCGCATACTTTAGATATGTTTCTGCAGTCTCCGGCAAGGATTTGCTCGCAGGTTCAGTTAGAAATCCATCATCATCTGTTGAGCAAAGAGAAAAAACTTAGTGAAATCGAAAAAGTATATGCGGTGGGGCAGGCAGAAGCACAATGCAGAAAATTTTTGCGAAAGGAACTAACTCATGCGAAAATCGTTCCCGCTGTAAATACTGCGATTGCGGCACAGCAAGCGGCACAAGAAAAACTTTCCGCAGCCATCGGTTCGAAATTGGCGGCGAAACTCTATGGACTCGGGATTTTATCATCGAATATCCACGATAATCCGCACAATCGCACGCGATTTCTCGTAATCGGATTGCATCCGGTTATGCGCAGCGGAAACGATCGATGCTCTTTGCTTTTTTCTGTCCCCCATCGTCCGGGTGCTCTTGCAGAAGCGCTGAATGTTTTTCGAAAGTTCCGCGTGAATATGACGATGATCGAGTCACGCCCTGCTCCGTTCACCTCTTTCGAATATGTGTTTTTCGTAGATTTAGAAGGGCATGAGAGGGATAGGAAAGTCGCTAATGCGATTAAAGAACTCCGAAAGATTGCTTTGTTCGTGAATGTTTTGGGAAGTTATCCATTATTCGAAACATAACCGTAGGCGCGTGTAGGAGCGCCGTAAGGCGCGATTATGTTTCGACTTTTTGGGGACATGTTCTGAATTCGAGGTTGAGAAGTGAAAAGATTTTCAATCCATAGTTCGTAGGAGCACCGTAAGGTGCGAAAAATCGTATGAGCACCGTAAGGTGTGATTTTCAAATGACTTTCCGGTGGTTAAATATCGGCTCGGATCGGTTTTCTCGTTCGTGCGCTTTCTATTGCTGCCTCGCAAAGAGCAACGGCGGCAAGCCCATCTTCCGGCATGACCGGGGGGGCGATACCCATCCTCACCGAATCGAGAAATGCGCGCAGTTCTAAAAAATAAGGGTCGTCTTCCGAAGCGAGCGGACTTTCCGCTGACAGCCTTTCGAATGTAGAGATGCGCAAAGTCGGCGTTTTTCTGCTGTCGTGTTCGATAAGACCTTTGCTGGCAGCGACTTCGAAAGTCACACGAAAACCAGCCGGATCAGCCCATGTCGCTTCGACGTGTGCGACCGCACCCGATTCGAGAGCGAGGGTCGCCAACGCATAATCCTTCTTTTCGAGTCCAGAAAAGGTGAGTGCGTCTGCAAAAATCGTTTTCACTTTTCCGAACGTCCAGCGAATCCAATCGAGGTCGTGAATCATCAAATCGAGAATCACACCTCCCGAGCGTTTAAAATCATTGAACCACTCTCCCGCTCCCGTCGGATAACTACCCCCCCGGCGCGTGCGTATAACGGCAGGAGTACCGATTACTTCCGACTGCACGAGTTCATGCGCTCTACGAAATTCCGGAAAAAATCGCACGACTTGCGCAGGCATAAGGGGAATGTTCAATTTCTTTGCGTAATTCACGACTTCCTCGCATTCCCGCACGGTGCGACAAAGCGGTTTCTCGCAAAGTGTCGGCTTTCCGCCCGAAAGCGCTTCCATGATGAGTGCGTGATGTAAATCCGTCGGTACACAGATATCAACGACATCTGCCTTCTCGATGAGCGCTTTTACGGAGGGGGCTGCGTGTGCGTCGGTTTCCGTTTGAAATTCTTCTAAGCGCTCAGGAACGATGTCGAAGGCTAACAATTCGATATCCGACATCTTTCGATACTGCCGAGCATGGGTTTTCCCCATTCCTCCGCAGCCGATGATTCCTACCGTTTGCAATTAAAGAACTCCTTTCGGCGGCATGAAAACGATTTCATCTACGTTATATGTAGGAGGTGAGGTAACGATATATGCAATCATTTCTCCCACATCTCGAGGGTCGAGCATGTCTTCTCGGGGGGGCGACCAAGGTTGAGCCTCCCAAAGATTCGTCGCACTGCTACCGGGCAAAAATGCAGTGAGCAAAATACCTTTTTTCCGAAATTCTGCGTTCAGACTTCTCGTCAAACCCAACGCACCGTATTTCGATGCGACATAAGCGGCACTCTCCGGAAAAGGAATTTTCGAGGCAGTGCTCAACACGTTCACAATTCTTCCCCCACCGATGGGAAGCATCGCACGGATTGCAGAGCGGCAAGCATTGTAAATCCCGGTGAGATTCGTCCTTAGGGTCTGTTCCCACAGGGAATGTTCTTGTTCCAATGTGGGACCGAAGTGTGCCACTCCTGCGGCAAACACTGCAAGAAGTTTAGAGGATTTTTCTCTCAATTCCAGTGCGTACTGAAAAAGCGAATCCGTATAGTCGGGATTTCCGACATCGCCAGCGGAGCAGCGAACGTTTACACCCTTACATTCCTCGGCGGTGGATTCCAAGCGCTCCGTATTTCGCCCCCCCATAATTATGCTTACGCCACGTTTTGCAAGTGCCAAACATGTTGCACGACCAATTCCGCTTCCTGCTCCTGTAACAACGCAAACATCAGCCATCCTGAACCCTTATGCGTATTGTTTATTGTGCCGAATCAAGTCGAAGAATTCCTTTCTCGTTGTTGGGTTATCTCTAAAAATCCCTGTAAGAAAACTCGCAGAGACGTTGGACGCCTGCTTTTCTACCCCACGAGACATCATGCATAAATGTTTCGCTTCGGTGACGACTGCTACACCCACGGGGGAGAGCACCTCTTCCAAAGCAAGCCCGATTTGTTGGGTCATTCGTTCCTGCAATTGAAGCCTTTGCGCAAACAAATCTACGATGCGAGCGATTTTGCTAATCCCGATGACTTTCCCCGCAGGGAGATATGCGATATGAGCATATCCGAAGAATGGCAATAAGTGATGTTCGCATAAACTGAAAAACTCAACGTCACGAACCACAACCATGTCTTCGACATCTTCTTGGAAGACAGCGTTTCGTACGATTCCATCGAGGCTCATCTTGTATCCGCGTGTCAAAAAGAGAAGGGCGTCTGCAGCGCGCGCGGGCGTTCGTCGTAGACCTTCTCTTTCAGGGTCTTCTCCTATCTCGCATAAAACTGCTCGATAAAGTTCTTCTAATTTTTTGCTCATTCGTCTTCACCCGAGTATTCGAAAAAATTTCGTGGAGTCTCTTGTAAAACGACTCTAACGAGTTGAACGGGAAGTTTGTTCGCGAGGTTCTGCCAAATCACTTTTGCAATCATTTCCCCGGTTGGATTTATCTCGCGGAATTCTTCCACGTCCGTATTGAGGTTTTTATGGTCGAATCGTTCGATGATTTCTTCATTTACGATTTTATCCAATTCGTCCAATGCAATAATCATCCCTGTTTGTGGATTTACCGGTCCGGTTACTTCGATGTGCACTTCGTAATTATGTCCGTGACCACTTGGGTTGTTGCATTTTCCGAACAGTCTCCGATTCTCTTCTGGCGAAAAGTCTTTGCAATGAAGAGTATGCGCGGCGCAAAATTCATACACTCTGCTTATCGTGAGCATAGGAGTATCTCCTTCCATCCGGATTTCGGCATAAAGCGTAGGATTTTCGTATAAACGCATGGAATCGAATTTCGCCTCCTTAAACGCGGGAGGCATCTTCTTGTTAATATAGGAAATAAAATTTTCCAGCGTGGGTGGGTTATCGAAAAAATAATCGATTTCGTCATTGAGGCTTTTGTTATTCAGATGTTCGAATATATTTGCGAGTAGTAAGTCATCTAAGTCTTTTATATTGATGACCATTCCGTGCTTTTCATTGATCTTTCCTCGAATCGAATAGTCCAATACGTAGTTATGACCATGATTATAAGGAGAAGCGTATATTCCAAAGAGCCGCTTATTCTCTTCGGGAGTTCGATTCGAATACCAAAAACGATGTCCGCATGAAAAACCAATTCTTCGAGTCAATTTCATTTTATGAAGCAGAAATGTGATTCTGAAGGAATAATAGCCCACTCAGCCTCTCGTCCAACTCCCCCCTCATCAACGGCGTTATATCCATGAAGCAAGAGTATTTGCGGCAAACCCCGCCAATGGATAGGGTCATCGTAGGTTCCCAAAAGTAGAGGTCGTTCCATCTCCAATCAAGATTTTACCGAACCCTATCCCCTACGATAACCAATGCTAAAATGTGATATACTAAAAATCTAAAGCGTCGAATGGAAAAGGATGGTTTTTGCCCCATCCTTTTTTATTCATACGTAGAGCAAAAACGGAAGAAAATGAACAAGGAGTTTTTCCAGACCCTACGCCAGTTGGCACAGGAGCGAGACATTCCCATGGAGGAAGTCATCGCGGAGCTCGAGGTCGCCCTCGCGGCGGCTTATAAAAAGCAGGTCAATGCGACGGGAGAAGTTACCGTTCGCATAGACACAGAGAAGGGAAAACTCCATGCTGTCATTGAGAAAGAGGTAGTCGGCATCGTAACGAACCCTCATTTCCAGATAAGCCTCGAAGAGGCGCGGAAGATAAAAAAAGATGCAGAGATCGGTGATTTCATTCCTATCGAGATTCCCACTGAGAGTTTCGGGAGGATTGCCGCCGCTACCTTCAAGCAAGTTCTCCAACAGAAGCTGCGAGAGGCTGAAAGGCGAAGGACATTAGAAGAATTCAGCGGGAAAAGCGGTGAAGTGGTAAGCGCACAGGTATTGCGTAGGGAAGGTTCGGATGTAATCCTGATGTGCGGTCGCAGCGAATGCATCTTGAAAAAAGAAGACCAGGTTCGGACCGAACCCTATCGCACTAATGACAGGATTCGTGTTTACGTGAAGGAAGTCGAAGATACGCGAAGGGGACCTAAGGTGCGTGTTTCAAGGAGGGCAGAAGAACTTGTTGCGAAACTTTTCGAACTGGAAGTGCCTGAGATTGCCGCTAAGACGGTCGAGATCAAGCGCGTGGCACGCGAACCTGGCGTGAGGAGCAAAATCGCAGTCGTATCGCATGATGAGCGAGTAGACCCTATCGGGGCTTGTGTAGGTCAGCGCGGAAGCAGAGTTCAGGCTGTCGTCAATGAGCTTTACGACGAGAAAATTGACATCATTCCTTACAATGATGACCCGGTAGCCTTTATCACAGCGGCATTAAGCCCTGCCAAAGTGACTTCTGTAAAGTTAGTGCCTCAAGAAAAACGCGCAGAAGTCATCGTCCCGAACACGCAACTGAGCCTTGCGCTAGGAAAGAATCGAATCAACGCCCGGTTAGCGGAGAAACTCACTGGTTGGAAGCTCGACATTCGAAGCGAATCAGAAGCGGAGACAGCAAAAGCGTCTCGAAGTCGAGGAGGGATGTAATGCATGCCCCATGTCCCTATTCGTACGTGTGTTGCCTGCAAAGCCAAGCGTTCTAAATTGGAATTGCTTCGAATCGGTAAAACGAAGGCAGGGGAAGTAAAAGTCGGTGAATCGGAAGGAAGAGGTGTGTATTTATGCCCTTCCAGCGAATGCATCGAAAAGGCGATACGAAAACGGGTCATCGTCTATCCGCTTCGACTAGGGAATTCTTCGGTAGACTGGAAGAGGTTAGAAAGCGAACTCATGAAAGCGCTTTCCGAAAATAGCAACAAGGAAAGAACATAATAGAAATAAGAAACCTATAAAAAGGACAATTCGGAACTGAAAGAGAAAACGCAGACTCTTATGCAGAAAGTGGAAGTGCAGAAACTTGCGTCGGAATGGGGTGCGCTCCCTTCGCAAGTTACGCACGTTTTGGGAGAACTCGGTGTTTTCCCTGTCAATGGCGTCATCGAGGTTGATGAAGATACTCTCGAAGTTATCAAAGAAGCCGTAGCGGAAGTCGTAGGAGAAAAAGTCGTTTTCTTACCGCCGAAAGCGACGCCGCGCGATATTGCTATTGCACTGAACATCGAAACGAGAGATGTACAAAAAGCGTTGCTCAAACTGCAAAAGATTGTTCCTCTAACGACAGTACTCGAGCACGATATCGCAGAAAAAATCGTAAATTCATTCGGATACAAAGTGAAATGGGCGGAACCACCGAAACCCAAACTCGAAGAGCCTCAAATACGTCGCAAACGCGCAATTGGCACGCAACCCAGAGCACCTGTCGTCACCATAATGGGTCACGTAGATCACGGAAAAACGAGCATATTGGATTACATTCGCAAGACCAAGGTAGCGGAAAAAGAATACGGTGGAATCACACAGCACATCGGCGCATATCAAGTGAGTGTAAATTCTAAAAAAATTACCTTTTTAGATACACCTGGACATGAAGCATTCACAGCGATGCGAGCGCGTGGTGCACAAGTTACTGATATTGCGGTTTTAGTCGTGGCTGCGGATGATGGAGTTATGCCGCAAACTATCGAAGCGATCCATCATGCTCAACAGGCGAATGTCCCGATTATCGTTGCTATTAATAAAATAGACAAACCTGAGGCAGATGTAGCTCGCGTAAAACAGCAACTACTACAACATGGTCTCGTTCCTGAAGAATTCGGGGGACAAACCGTTTGCGTTCCTGTTTCTGCAAAGACCGGCGAGGGAATAGATTCGCTTTTGGAAATGATTCTTTTGCAAGCGGAACTCATGGATTTGAAAGCGGACCCGGGGGGGGAAGTCGAAGGGGTCGTTATCGAAGCGAGGTTAGATAAAGGAAGAGGACCTGTAGCTACGGTCTTGGTCGAAAGCGGTACTTTGAAAGTAGGTGATGTCGTTCTCGTTGGCAAGTATTGTGGACGCATCAAAGCGATGTACGATTTCCAAGGAAAGCAAATTAAAGATGCAGGACCTTCGACACCTGTAGAAATAGTCGGTTTGGATGGTGTTCCACAAGCAGGTGATCGAGTCGTGGTTTACCTCGATGAAAAAGCCGCTCGTGAAAAGGCGGAAGAACTTCGAATGCAAGAACGATTAAAAGCCATAGAGAAAACCGGCGTGAAAGTAAGCCTCGAGGCTTTGAGCGAGCGACTGCGAGCGGGAGAAATGAAAGAACTTCGCATGGTCGTAAAGGCTGATGTGCAAGGTTCATTAGAAGCGGTGTTAGGTCTTTTGCAAAAGATGGAGCATCCTGAAGTCGAAGTGAAAGTATTGCATTCCGGCGTAGGCTCGATTACGGAAAACGATATTTTGCTCGCGAGCGCAGCGGGGGGGATCGTCGTCGGATTCAACGTGAAAGTAGAACCGAATGCAAAAGCAGAGGCGCAGCGGCAAGGAGTAGAAATTCGCATTTATCGAGTGATTTACGAATTAATCGAAGATATCGAAAAAGCGATAAAAGGAATGCTCGAACCGGTTTACGAAGAACAGCCGCTCGGAAAAGTCGAGATTCGGAAAGTTTTCGAACTTACGAAAGCGGGGAAGGTCGCTGGTTGTTACGTGAAAGAAGGAAAAGTGCAACGGGGTGCACTGTGTCGTGTACGAAGAGGCGAGGAAGAGATTGTTTACGAAGGCAAAATTGCTTCTTTGAAGCATTTGAAGGAAGATGTGCGTGAAGTATTGGCGGGATACGAATGCGGTATGCAATTCGAAGGATGGGACGATTTCCAAGAAGGAGATGTCGTCGAAGTTTACGAAAAAGTGCAAGTGAGATAAGAACTTCGCTTATACTGAATCAGCGGGATGCGGGGCTCCTATAATCCCATCTGTTTTGCGACGAAATCACCGATTACCGGAATACGAAACCATTTGCCGTTGTATGCCTGAACCATGAGATAAATCAACGCGACGAAAATAGCAAAGCTTATAAGCCACATTAAAGGCCACATTATCCATAAAAACCAAAAACAAAATAACGAAAACACGTATAAAACGATTGCGAGGGCTAATGCTTGAAGAGCGTGGAATTTTACGAAGCGATTTTTTTCCATTACGAGAAATAGAAGCGAAATGAGCCAACCGAGAAAAGGAGCATAACAAAGCGCTCCAGCCAAATGAGCACTAATACCTGCGGAAGTAGGTCCTAACCCATAGGGGTCGGGAGGGGAAGGCCGTTGTTCAGGCGGTGGTTGTTCCATGATGCTTTTTAAGACGATACCGCGGTTAAAAAAGCATCAGCCACGATGGGTGGACATGTCTGACCGTCAGAACGGCAGATGCCTACGCAACACCTTTCGCTAAGCGACTGAAGTTCTCCTGGTCCACTGCTCTCATCAAGGCATCTTCGTGCGTGATGTATCCGTTGCGATACAGATCCAAAAGCGAGCGATCCATGGTAACCATTCCTTGCTGTGTGCTGGTTTCGATTACGGAATACATTTGGTGCGTCTTCGCTTCGCGAATCAGGTTTCGGATTGCGGGTGTAGCGACCATGATTTCCACAGCGACGATTCTACCCCCCCCTAATTTCGGAGCCAATTGCTGTGAAATAATGCATTCTAAAGTGTTCGATAAAAGAACGCGAATCTGTTCCTGTTGCCCAGGAGGAAATACATCCACGAGACGGTCAACGGATTGTGGTGCATTTCTCGTATGCAACGTTCCGAAAACGAGGTGTCCCGTTTCGGCAAGGGTGAGGGCGGCAGTAATCGTTTCCAAATCTCGTAACTCGCCAACGACGATCACGTCTGGGTCCTCTCGCAACACTGCTCGGAGAGCGTTCTGGAAACTCAAAGTATCATGATGAACTTCTCGTTGATTCACCATTGCCATTTTGTGGTTATACAGGTATTCAATCGGATCTTCGATCGTCATGATATGGCAGCGCCGAGTGTTGTTGATGTCGTCTACCATTGCGGCGATTGTTGTGGATTTTCCAGAACCTGTTGCGCCTGTAACAAGAATCAATCCGCTCGTTCTTTTTGTAATTTCCCGTAAAACCGGTGGTAGCCGCAAATCATCGAAAGACGGAATATTCTGGGGAATGACACGAAGAGCCGCACCGAGGCTTCCACGCTGGTAATACACATTGACACGGAAACGACCGATATCTTTTACAGCGTGAGAAAAATCCAGTTCTCGCGTTTTTTCGAGAATCGTAATTCTTTCATCACTAAGAATTTCATAAATCAAACGGTGTGAAATTTCGGGTCGCACGATTTCGTAAGGAAGCGGAGTCAACTCTCCATCTACGCGCACCATAGGAGGGAGAGCGACGGTGATGTGCAAGTCAGAAGCCTTTCTCTCCACACTCTCTCTCAGCAAATCGTCGATATGAACATCATCGAGAGAACGGGCTCCCTCGCTGTCCGAAGTCTGCTTAATTTCGATCGGTTCGCCATTCCTCGGATCTACTTCGACATGCTCCGGAAGCGGACCTAGAGAGCCTTCTTCCTGGTTTTGCTGACTCAATACTTCTTTCCAATCGAATCGTGAAGACATTTTCGATACCTCCTAAAAACTCGATGACGAACGCTCTGCGACCGCATCTTTGCAATGCTGAAAAAGTTGTTCTTTGCTATCTTCGGATAATGAAAGCGTTTTGCTAACCCATTCCTCGAGACAAATTTCGAGATTCCCCTTCCCGAGTGCATGGGCAATCTCGCTGCCGAAAGCCGTAATGGCTACACTGTTCAAAAATTGACATTTGTTCCTTAAGGAAAAGCCGTTCGGTGCATGGTGATGTTCAATCACTTCGATGACCATGCGCGGTAGATTCCAAAGTTTTGCCGCCGCTGCTCCTATTTCCGTGTGGTTGCAGCCATAAACCGACTTTTCGGCATCTAAGATGGAAGCCCCCCCTTGCACTAATTGTTCTACGTCGCTATAAGATGCTCGTTTCGAGCGGTCTAAAAGGGGTTTTCCGATGTCGTGCAAAAGTCCGCAAGTATAAGCGTCCTCTGGCTGCATCCCTCCCAGTTTCTCGGCAATGACTTTGCAGCAAACCGCGCTATCTACGCTGTGGCGCCACCAATCCCTGCGTCGTAAACTTCCGATATCCGCTTTTCCTAAAAACAAATCGAAAGCCCCCACCGTCAGTGCGAGTTGGCGAATTGTTCTAAAACCTAAAAAAGTAGTCGCTTCGCGTATGGACGTAAGTTTCCTGGGCAGAGCATAAAAAGCGCTGTTCGCCAAAATCAACACTTTGCTCGAAAAACCTGGGTCTATGGAAATTACGCGTTCTATTTCCTGCGCCGAAGAATTGTTCGAGCCGGTGAGTTGAATCACTTTATAAACCACTTGTGGAAGCGCGGCCAATTCTCTCGCTTCTTCGAGAATCGCTTCGATGGCGGAATGAGTTTCATCCGGCCATTCCGGTAAAGGATTAGGAATAGAAGACATTTATCTCCTCACGCATAAATCACCCTTACTACTTCCTCCACCGTTGTGTCTCCGCGAAGGATTTTTTGCAGCGCGTCTTCGGGTAGTGTGCGCATGCCGTTTTGGACCGCTAATGTACGGAGAACATGAGCAGGTTCCTTTTTCAAGATGCGATCCCTAATCTCATCGGTATAAATCATCAATTCATGAATGCCTGTACGTCCTTTGTAACCGGTTTGGAGACAATGGTCACAGCCAGCACCGCGGAATAAATTTAATGACTTATCTATGCTTGTCCCCATATCCTCCTCGAGCGGAAATCCGTAACGAAGAAGCGTTTCTCGAGGGACGGTGTACGATTCACGGCATTTCGTGCAAATTGTTCTGACAAGCCGCTGTGCTTGCACCGCTATGATAGAAGAAGCAATCAAAAAGGGTTCGACGCCCATGTCCATCAAACGAGTTGCAGCGCTTGCGGCATCATTGGTATGAAGAGTGCTTAACACTAAGTGTCCTGTGAGTGCCGCTTCCATCGCTATCGTTGCGGTTTCTGAATCGCGCATTTCACCGACCATGATGACGTCCGGGTCTTGACGTAGCATGGCTCTTAATCCCGCAGCGAATGTCATTCCTGCTTTCACATTGACATTGCATTGGTTTATGCCAGGAATCTCGTATTCCACCGGATCCTCTATCGTGATGATGTTTCTTTCGGAACTCATGATTTTGTTCAAGATGGAATACAACGTCGTTGATTTTCCTGAGCCGGTGGGGCCCGTTATCAAAATAATTCCGTAAGTGCGTGAGCAAACGTCTTCGAGTGAAGATAAGGTATCCGGCAAGAAACCCAATTTATTAAGTCCTATCATCACGTTACCTTTATCCAAAATTCGGAGAACCACTTTCTCGCCGTGCACCAGAGGAAGTGTGCTCACGCGAAAATCGTATTCTTTTCCTTGAATCACCGCAGAGATTCTGTTGTCTTGGGGAACACGCTTTTCTGCGATGTCCATATTTGCCATAATTTTGAAGCGGCTAATAAGGGGGGCTTGCACGCGTTTCGGCATGTCCATGATTTCGTGGAGAACACCGTCAATTCGATAGCGAACTTGCACTTTGTCTTTGTAAGGCTCGATATGAATGTCGCTTGCTCTATCGGTTACGGCTTGATTGATAATCAGATTCGCAAGCCGAATGATGGGGGCTTCCTCTCCTAATTCTTTGAGTTGCGCAGCGCTGAGTTCTTCTTCACCGTCCGTTTTATTGAGTTGAACTTCACCATCGTATTCGTTTAAAACGCCTTTTAACGTATCGGAAACCGCCGTTTCTTTTGCGTAAATTGCATTGATTGCAGCGACTAAGTCTTCTTCGACGGAAATTAAGGGCTCGATTTCATATCCGGTAACCATCCGTAGTTCGTCAATGACGAAAATATCGAGCGGATTCACCATCGCCACTTGCAGACGGTTATTAACGATAGATAAAGGCAAAACCTTGAAGCGTTTTGCGAAGGCTGGGCTCAATAAAACCACGGCTGTGGGATCCGGCTTGTTTTCGCTTACATCCGCGAATTCCACACCCCACATCAGCCCCATGCATCGAACACGGTCTTTCTCGCTCAAATAGCCCATCTGCACGAGCAAGTCGCCGATAGGTTGTTGTGTGCCGAGTTCTTTTTGTTTCGAGAGAGCCTCTCGAAGTTGCTCCTCGGTGATTACTCCTTGCTGTACGTAGATTTCACCGCTAAGCATGCCGCGTCTCCTGTGTGAAAAATCGATAGCATGCGGAAGGCGACGAGCTAGCGCTTACGTCGCTCCAGCGGATGCAATGCCCTTGTTTAAAAAATAATCCCAAAGAAAACCCTCTACCCGTCGTATTTATGTTCCACATTCGCTTTGTATTCGACCCTGTCAATATCACCTGCAAGAATGGGTGTCGCGTGAACACCTTCCCGAATCATCTAAATAGATAATCGGCGTTTAGCGATTTGTTTTTCCTAAGAGACTTTGCAGGATTTCAGACGGGAAACCCTTAGGGTCGTCTTTTCTTCCCAAGGGTCGTGCGATTTGGGCGTGGGTTACGATGTTACGAATCGGGTGCCGCGAAATAATCTCTTCTACTAAAAATTTCAAGGCTGTAATTTGAGGAGAAGGATAAACATCGAAGCCGCTATTTTTATTCACGAGTTCGATGCCGATGGAGAAATCATTTACATTTTTTCGTCCGTCGGGCATCTCCGAAACCCCAGCATGCCATGCGCGCTTGCTTTCCTCTACGTGCTGCACGGTGGTGCCATCGCGGTCAATCGTGTAATGAGCGGAAACTTTGGATTCAGGTTTTGAAAAATGTTCAATCGTTTCCTCGAGGGAATCGAAAACCGTCGCATGGAGAACAATCGTATCTATAACCGCGTCCCGGGGTCTTTCATCATAATTCGGGGAAGGGTTCCACGATTTTTTCATAAATTTTCCGTCACACTTTCGAGGCTCCGGTTGTTGAGACTTTTTCTAAATTATGGAATATCGAGTGTGTGCAAAGCCCTTGTTGTAGGAGCGGCATAAGCCGCGATAGATATAGGAGTGGCGTAAGCCCGATAAAAAGTGTTTGTAGGAGCGATGTAATCCGCGACTAATAGACGTCGTGAAAGTTTTTTTCTCTGATTTTCTCCCATTCAAACTTCATCCAACCCTACAGGTTGGTGGGATTTCATCCGAAACTCTACCTGGGCTTCCCGCCCGCAAAGGATAAACCTAATGTACGAAGCCTATTGGGGATTACAAGAACCACCTTTCAGTCTTACGCCGGATCCTCGTTTTTTATATCTGAGCCGCGCTCACGAGGATGCCCTTATGATGCTTCATTACGCGATTACCAGGAATAAGGGAGCGGCGATGCTCTGTGGCGACATCGGATTAGGAAAAACCACGATTAGCCGCAAATTGATAGAAATGATTGACCCACTCGCGTACCAGTTCGTTCTCATCGTGAACCCCATTCTCACTCCTACGCAAATGCTGGGAGAAATCCTTTCACAACTGGGGATCGAGCCCACATCACGCAACCGACAAGTTTTAGTTCAACAACTTCATTCCCATCTCCTCGACAATTACTGCAGGGGGAAACGGGTGATTGTTCTTATAGACGAAGCACACCTTATTCGCTCTTCCGCAACTTTGGAAGAACTTCGTCTTCTCCTTAACTGCCAAATGAACGACCAGTTCCTCGTCAGCCTCGTTCTGTTAGGGCAATTGGAATTGAAGAAGAAAATCGAAAAGGTTCCTGCTTTGAATCAAAGAATCGCAGTTCGCTATGCCCTCCAGCAATTGGATATTCAAGAAACAGGCGCAATGATCGAATTTCGACTTAGGACCGCAGGATACACAGCAGAACAAATTCCATTTACACCCGATGCCATTTTCGAAATTCACAAAGTCACGGGGGGGACACCACGACTGATCAGTCAGGCAGCCGATAATGCCCTTCTTGTTGGATTCGTCCAGAACCTAAAACGAATCGATGGCTTTACGATGCATTCCATCCTTTGTGAAGATAACGAACTCGGAAGTAAGAACGATCTAAGTAGCGAAACAAGAAAGGCAGCATAAATCATGCACCTCGTTGACGCAATTCGACTGGCGCAAAAACAAGCGCAATCGGGAAAAAACAAAAACACGGTTCCCGAAGATTTCACACGCCAAAACACAGAATTCACTCCTAGTCCAGTCACCGAAACGGAAACTACAACAACGGAAATTACAACCATGAATACAAAAGATACAACTCCTGAACCTGTTACTCCTGTCGTAGCAAACTCCGGAGGCAGCGTCGTTCGTCTCGAGCTCTTCCTTTCCCCAGAGCAAATGCATATGATGCTCAGAGGAATTCTCCAAGGCGCACACACCGTTATGACGCTTCGAGAAGCGGCACAGCATCTTCGCATTCCATCACAAACGCTGCTTCACCTCGCAGAGTCTGGGGAAATCCCTGCGTTTATGATCGATGGCCAATGGAGATTTGCAAGATATGCGGTAGACGAATGGATAACCCTCCAAACACTTCACGGCAAGACTGAAACAAACCTTCATGGCAGTAGTAACGAAATAAGTCGCGATGATAAGGAGGAGGATGTCAATGCCGCTTAACTTTTTCAAAGCACAAAAGCGAATCGGGCTCGACATTGGCCATTCGAACATTAAAATCGCGCAGGTCGAACCCACTTCGACGGGATACCTAATCCAAACGATGCATTCCATCCCGACTCCTCAAAATGCGGTCCAGGATTCGGTTGTAGTGGATATCGATGCAACTGCTGATGCAATCCGGCAACTTTTGAGACAAGCGAGAACAGATGCAAACACCGCACATCTCGCCGTGGCAGGACCCACCGTGATCGTGCGAACGGTGAAAATGCCGCAAATGCCCGAAGCGGCTCTTCGAAAATCTCTTCGTTTCGAAGCGGCGCGCTACGTTCCCTCTTCCGTAGAGGATTCTTATGTCGAATGTGAAATCATCGGGAATTCGAGCGATGGACAAATGGACGTACTCATTGTCGCATCACCGAAAGACATCGTCGAAGGAAGAATTGCCGCTGCTGAATCTGCTGGGCTCGAAGTCGATATTGTAGACATCGAAGCCTTTGCATCTTACCGAGCATTCGTCGAAGCAGACTCGGATTTCCAACCTACAGGACCCTTCGTTTTAGTGGATATCGGAGGACAAATAACAGACGTTAGCGTGGTAGACGGGGGGAAGTTCGCTCTCACGCGTTCGATTCCTATGGCTGGCGAAGCGCTGACCAACGCCCTTCAATCCTATTTCAAACTATCTTATGAAGAAGCGACACAAGGCAAGCTCGTGCTCGATTTGCGTCCACTCATAGATACGCAAGGACCTATGGAAAACCCCCCCCTTAGAGTCGTGCAGCCTTTAATTGACGAATTGATTCGTGAAATTAGGCGCTCGATTAACTATTATCAATCCCAGCAGGGGGATACGCGGGATAAAAAACCTTCTCAATTGATTCTCACAGGCGGAAGTAGTCAGATGACAGGTCTTCCTGAATACCTCAGCCATAAACTCGGGCTTCAAGTGATTACACCGAATTTCTTCATGAACCCGCACTTTACTTTCGAAGAACCTTCGGAAAACATCGAGCAGTGCGCTTTTGGCGTTGCGCTCGGACTCGCTATGCATAAATCCCAAAAAATGGTTGCCGCGGCATAAGGGGGTTGTTAACAATGCCTTCAATCAATCTAATTGCAGAACAACGTCAAATCAAACGCGATGCGGAACGAAGAGTCCGTAAATGGATGTCCGCCTCCGGAGCAGTGTTCGTTTTTGGCGGTTTGATTTTTGGATTCTTTTGGTTCCAAACACAACGCGCGCATTCCGAACTCAGAGACCTAAAAGCGCAAGAAGAAAGATTAGTACCGATAAAAGAACAACTTGCACTCGCTTCTCAAGCGCTCAAAGAACTCGAACCGAGACTCCGAACTCTCGAAAGAGCAAGACAAGCAACGCAACAATGGAATCGGGTTCTGGAGCACATCAGTTATGTCATGCCAGAAAACACATGGCTCACGAATCTACGAAGCACACCTTCTAAGGATGACAAACCCGTTGAAATTCAATACACCGGCATGAGCGCAAGCCAAGACCTCATCGGTGAATTGATGCTTCGACTTCAAAAGTGCCCTGACCTTACGGATGTCTCACTCAAATACACCGACCAACGCAGAACATCGCAAGGCCTCGGGCTGGAATATCAAATTGTCTCTCTCCTGGCTAATAGCGGCACAACTGCCGAAAATAAAACACAAGCAACAAACAGTAACCCAGGAGCCACCTCATGAATAAGACTTTCCCTTCTCCGACTCCATTCATTGTTTTGACATTCGTTCTTTTCGTCACTGCCTCCGCCCTCGGCTATTGGCAATACACGAAAATGAGCAGTGTACAAAGCAATGTCGAAAAACTTTCAAACGATTTGCAAAACGCACAACAACTTCAAGCGAAAGCGCTACGTGTAAAACTGATTCTCGCTGAATCTCTCGAAAAACTTCAGCATCTCGAGGCAGGAGTTTCTACTGCCGCTTATGTCCCAACCCTTCTCAAAGAATTAGAATCCGTAGGAAGATCTTGCAATCTCGAAATCATCGGGGTTCGCCCTCTTCCTATGAACACCGACAAGAAAAAGAAGAAATCAGACGACGAAAACAAATCTTCTGAAACCATTCAGCGTAAGCCTTATCAAGAATTAGACCTCGAAGTCAAATCTCAAGGCTCTTTCCAAAATCAAATGCTTTTCCTACAAAGGTTGCAGGACTTTCCTAAAATCGTGGGCGTCCAATCCGTCAGCATCAACCCTAAAATGGGCAAAGACGGAAAAACAATCTCATCCCTCGAAGCGGTTTTCGTGATTCGCGTTTACGTCTTCACGATTCTCAATCCTGCAGCCGCGCTACAAAACTCGACGAGACCGAATTCCCCCCTGAACTCATCCAATCTTCAATCCGAAACAAGAACTACGATTCCGAATAATTCATCGAACATGGGAGAAAACCCGAATGCAAGCAGATAAACGAAAAATTATCGTCGTCGCGGTGCTTCTTGTAGCCTTACTTGCTGTAGGAGTTTGGCAGTTTATGGGGACTTCCTCTTCGTCAACGGAAGAACGGAAGGATTCCCAGACAGCGAGGAAAGAACCTAAAGATCTTCCGCAAGAAGAGCCGCAAAATTCAGCAATTCGTTATGCTGAAATGGGTCTCGTTCGTAAAGACCCTTTCCAAACAGGATCTCTGCCTGAAGACCCTTCATCGACATCGGACGATGGAAATGTGGTCGTCGCCCCACCGGAAGAGAACAATCCTCCGAAGGAAACTCGTCGTCCAACGATTCGTCCGAATATCAATACTTCCGTTCCTCTATTCGACCCGAATCAACCTGGAACGGTTACGACTCCGTCAGCACCCGCTCGCAGTCCTGACGAATTTACTTACACTTTGATAGGAATTGTGGAAGGACCGAATCCAGTCGCCGTTTTTCAAAACGATTCTGGACAACAAAAAATGGTTCCGCTCAATTCCTTTGTCGAAAAAAATAGTCGTGTCGTAGCGATTCGTAATGGAAAGGTGACGGTGCGACACAATGGAAAAACTTTGACGTTCTCCGTGGGAGGTAAGCAGTGATGAACTTCATCAAACACATCTTCGCAATTTCTTTGCTCGTAGCGACAGCATCTCTCGCTTCCGCGCAATCGAAAATCACTTCGATTACGTATGAAGCATCGCAAAATGGGTGCATCGTTCGAGTTACAGGTGAAAACCTAAAGTCGCCGAAACCTTTCAAAGCATACAAAGGTAAATTCTGCGTCTATGATTTTTCCGCGGTTTTGAAAACGAAACCCCTCCGCATACATGTCGCTCGAGGTGGCGTAGATTTCATTAAGGCTGCGCAATTCAAAACCAAACCACCGATTGCCCGTGTGGTTGTCAGCGTCCAATCGGAGCAAACCCCTTCGATTTCGACGATCCCGAACGGCTATCAAATCATAGTCAATGCCATTTCACAAGGAAGAGGCAATGCGGTGGTTGCTCCCGTCGTGCAGATTGTCGAGGAGAAAAATTTCCAAGCATCCGCTATCCAAGACGCTATCGCGATGAAACAAGCGGAAGCAGCGCTCACCAATAACTCGAAGGGAAATAAGCAATCCCAGGGCAAACAATCCCATGGAAAAAATTTGGCAAAGCCTATTTCCGTCTCACGATCGCAATCCGTCTCAAAATCGACTAGAAAAAATATTCCTACTACCGAGGGACATGCTCCACAGATTAACACTCCCATTGTCGAGAAGGGAATCAAAGGGCTCATTGTTCAGAAGCCAGATTGTGTCGCTTCGCCTACACAACCCAAAACGATTCAAAACGTGCAACAAACGCAAGGTAATAAGAACTCGATAGCGAAAAGCACGATTACGACGCAACGAATCACTGCAAGCGATGCGAGCAAAGGTGCGAACAAAAGCCCGAGAAAATCTACCAGGATTACACTCGATTTCTACGATACTGAAATTGTCTTCATCCTGAAAGCATTGGCAGTGCAAACAGCATCGAATATCGTCACTGCTCCTAATGTTCAAGGAAGGATGTCCATATCGTTGAGAGATGTCGACTTGGAACAAGCGTTGGACCTCACGACAAAGCTCTCTGGCTATCGCTATGCGAAAATTGCAAACACGTATGTCGTAGGCACTCCCGATTTCTTGATGCGTCTTCTCGTTCACGAGAAAGGCGTTACCGGGATAAGCACGACGACTCGTGTCATTCCTCTCGCAAGTAGAAAAGCAGGAGAAATCAAACGCGCTGTGATAAAGGCATTGGGCTTAGACGCTGTGAATGAAACTCTTCGCATCGTCCATCCCATGGAACAAGGCGAACCGGAAGATGGGGGGGCTAGTGCGCAAAAAGGCGCTTCGACCTCTCCGACGAGCCTCTTAGGAGGAGGAAGCGTTTTGGACGTGAATGGAGGAGCCGGTGGAGCTCCACCGCAAGACCCGAATGCGCAACCCAGCGGTAACGGCAATCAGGGTCAACAAGGGGGGGCACAAGGCGCGACTCCAAAACCTTCTGCGAATGCACTGGAAGGTGACGCAGACTATCTGATTCTTATCGGTGATAGAGGCAGGGTCGAACAAGCGGCTACGATGATCACAGAACTCGACACGGCTCTTGCCGAGATGTCCGGTATCTCCATGAACGGTGAGGTTGATTTGAAACCGGTAACCATGACCTACCTCGTTCGTGGAGGAAAAGCCGAAGATATGGCAAACGCAATCAGCGCAATAGCCGGCTCCGTACGAGTCGTGGCGACTCCGAAAAGCAGTCGCGCAGAACAGTCCATCGTGCTCAGCGGTCGCGCCGCAGATGTAAATCGTCTCATCGAGACTTTGGAGAAATTAGACAGCGTGACTACCGGAGGCCAACTCGTCTACGAGGTTTATGAAGTCAAGTATGCCGACCCGCGCGCCTTACGCGACAGGTTGCTCATGACTTTCGAAGCATTGAACGTAGTCGTGGGACCTGAAGACGTCTCCGGTCTCAGTTATGCCCCCCCTGGACAAAAAGCAGAAGGCACAGGAGGAGCGACGGCGGGTGACACGACTTCCACGAAAACCATTTCTGGTGTGGGTACTACTGGCACTCCTGTTTTCGATGATAGAGAACCGGCTGCAGTTCCCATGAAACTCATCCTCTCCGGCCCGAGGGCATTGGTGGATGAAGCTTTCAAAGTTCTTCACACGCTTGATGTTCCCGCAAAACAAGTCGCAATCGAAGCGCGTGTTGCGGATATGAGTAGGGAAGACATCGTGAAAGCGGGAATTGATTGGAATTTAATTTCCGGTGGTACTGTGAAGTTGATTCGTTTGAACAACTCGCAACCCGCAGGTTCTGATGGAAGTCCTTTCAATGAAATTCAAGTTGGCGCAAAGTCGGGAAGCACGACTCTCGACATTACTGCCACGCTCGATAAGTTTCTCAGCAAAGGAAATTTGATTTCGCGTCCGAATCTTTTAGTAACAGATGGACGCGAGGGCGTGGTGTTCATCGGCGACGTCGTGCGCTATATCAAATCCATTACTTCTGGAACAACAGGTCCATCCGTGGAAATCGGTGAAGAGGAAGTCGGCGTGAAATTGAACGTGCTTCCTCGAGTCGGAGCGGATAACACAATCAGTCTCGAAGTTCAACCTACCGTCTCGTTCATTAAAAGTTTCGTACCAACCGGGAACGGTGGGGAAGTTCCGATTACATCCGTGCGAACGACGAGAACCGTTTTGCGCGTGATGAATGGCGAAACGATTGCTATCGGCGGATTGATTACGGACGAGGATCGAAAAGAAGTTTCAGGTGTTCCTGTTTTGATGGACATTCCGATAATCGGGCAACTCTTCCGCAGGACGACGAACACGAAACGACGCTCGGAGATCGTTATTTTCATTACCGTGCGTGTTATCGAAGGTCCTGCGCACGCAAACAACAACCCGCTGCAAAACAATAATTCCCAGGCTCCGGTGAATGGGAACGGGAAAGGTAAGTAGGTCCTGAATAGTAATAAGAGGTCGGACAAGTCAGCCAGGTCAGGCTTGTCCGACCAAACAATTTTAAAACTCGTGCTCGAATAGCAACCTAAAAAGAGCAGGACCTCCATTAGAAGGAAGCCCCCCCGTCGCTAAAAGCTTCGTGCCTGCTCGAATTTTCCATGCTGCGACTGGGCCATAGTAATGCCTATTACTTTCCCAATCACCGAAAAACTCGACCCCTAAAGACAAGCCGTTTTCGAATTCACGTGCTAGTCCCATTGCATAACCCCATTCGATTTCCGAATCCCCCTCCAGTTCTTTTTCAGCGATGAGGTTCGCGGAAATCACGAAATTTCCCTCTGAGGGAAGATAAGAACCTATTGCCTTCGCTTCGAGTTTGTATTCGTCTTCTTCTCGTTCGACTTCGAAATAGAGGGCGGGCAAAATGCGATTGAACTCGAATTCCCCGATAGCATAACGTTGTTCGACTTTCCATCCAATCAATTCCATTTCTCCTTCCTCTCGTTCGAAAATCAAATAGGGAGCTATCACGTATTTGTCTGTAATCCCATACTCGAACTCGATAAGACCAGTGACAGTCCCTCCTTCTCGCTGCGTCCACCAAAGCTCGAGTTCTCGCTCTCCTTTTACAGGAGTGAACCAATCATAGGTGAACGTGAAATATCGAAGATGGGCAAAAGAAAATGAAGAGATAAAAAGCAAAAAAGACGAAGAGAATATGAGTTTTTTCATAGGCACATTTTGACCTATCATAAAATTAATTTCTACTAATCAAAAACTATTTCTTTATGGCATAAGGTTTCGGGTTGCCGATTGAAATGGGCGCATTAAAAAAGCGTTGAACAAGCAGGGCAGGTAGTAAATTGCCAAATATGTACAAGTAGTGAATTGAATCTTATCGTTTAGGGCGAAATCGAGCGCTAGTCCCACTCTCAGAATCTCGCTCTCTGCGAGGATGTTCTTCTTCTGAAGAGCGACGTCGGAACTGTGGTCTTTGCTCTTCTCGTCGGCTTTCTTGCTCTCTTTCTCCTCTTCTTGTTCTTCCATAGCCATCGCGGGGATGTCTCGGTCTTTCGCCACGTTCGTATCCTTTATCGCGGCTTCGGACGACAGCCGATGCATCTGCTTCGACGTTTTCCTTTAGTGTTTCTACTTCTTGTGGAAGACCCAAAGCGGTTAAATTAACCCTTCCTAAAGAATCCACCTCGAGAACCTTCACACGAAGAATATCGCCTACTTTGACAACTTCTTCTGCTCTGCGAATGGGTCTCGAAGAAAGGTGCTCGATAGGAACCATTCCTTCTCTTCCGGGAAGAAATTCGACCATTACGCCTTTGCTCATCAAACGAGTTACTGGCCCGACATATTCATCGCCAATTTCTGGGACTTTCACGAGTCCTTCGATCATGCGCTTAGCGCTTTCGATTGCGGCAGTGTCTTTTCCTAAAATATAAACTCTTCCATCTTGTTCGACATCTATTTCGGTGTCGGTTTCAGCGATGATACGTTTGATGACTTTTCCACTCGGACCGATGACTTCTCCAATTTTGTTGGGGTTGATTTGGATGACGACGAGTCGAGGTGCATTCGGGTTGAGTTCTTTGCGTCGTTCAGGAACAGCTTCATCAATCTTATCGAGGATGTAAAAGCGCGCTTCTCGCGCTTGTTCGAGCGCTTCTTTCAAAATGGAAATGGGAATTCCTGCGATTTTACAATCTAATTGCATCGCTGTGATTCCCTCGCGAGTGCCTGCGACTTTGAAATCCATATCTCCGCAGAAATCTTCCATTCCTTGAATATCAGTTAGAGTGATATATTGCTCTCCATCGGTCATCAATCCCATTGCGATTCCGGCAACGGGAGCTTTAATCGAAACACCGCAATCCAAAAGCGCAACACTCGAAGAGCAAACGCTTGCCATGCTCGTCGAACCATTTGATTCTAAAACCTCGCTGACGACCATCGTTGTGTAGGGAAATTCTTCACTCGGTGGAAGCACGGTTTTGAGGGCTCGTTCTGCCAGTGCGCCATGACCGATTTCACGACGTCCAGGTCCGCGCATAGGTCGTACCTCACCGACCGAATACGGTGGGAAATTATAAAAATGCATAAACGATTTTCGGTCGATTTCTTCTAATCCATCGAGGATTTGCGCCTGGTCGGGCGTCCCTAAAGTTACGACGGAAAGAACTTGTGTCTGTCCACGGGTAAATAAACCAGAGCCATGCACTTTGGGAAGGAGACCAGGTTCGATCGTTATCGGGCGGATATCTCTCGGTCCGCGTCCGTCTGGACGAAGTTTTTTCTTCAACACCAATTCGCGTACGTTTTCCTGAATGACTTTATCTATCGCTTCCGGTAATTGGAGTTGCTTTTGAGGATCATCTGCGTAAATCGTTGTGGAATAGCGCTGAACGAGTTCTCGCAATAAATCTGATAGAGCACTTTCACGCACTGTTTTGTCGGGGTTTTGAATGGCCTCGCGAATTTCTTCTCCGGATTCTCTTCGAATGGTTTCTATGACTTCGGGTTCTATTTCGAATAGCGTTACTGCGCGTTTTTCTTTTCCTGCGATTTCTCTGAATTTTTCTAATTCTTCACATATTGTTTTAATGTATTGATGTCCGAATTCCATCGCCTCGATAATTTCGCTTTCTTTTACTTCTTTAGCACCGCATTCCACCATAATGATTTTTTCTTTCGTTCCGGCGAGAATTAAATCCAATTCCCCTTCTTCGACTTCTTGAACATTCGGGAATAAAACGAAACTGCCGTTCGATTTGCCGATGCGAACCGCGCCGATTGGTCCGTTCCAAGGAATATCGCTAATCATTAACGCGGCGGATACTGCATTGACTGCGAGCACATCCGGCGGATAGTTTTGGTCTACGGCTATGGGCATCGCGATGCATTGAACGTCATGTCGCAACCCTTTCGGAAACAGAGGGCGGATGGGACGGTCCATCAAGCGAGAAACGAGAATTGCTTTTTCGCTGGGTCTACCCCCCCGTTTATTGAACCCCCCCGGTATCTTTCCGACTGCATAACGACGTTCTTCGTAGTCGCAAGTCAGAGGGAAAAAGTCGAGACCTTCTCGTGGCTCATGGCTCATCACCGCGGTAGCGAGGATGATCGTGTCGCCCATTCCGACGAGAACTGAACCATTCGCTTGCTTAGCGACGCGCCCGGTTTCTATCGAGAGGTCTTTCCCCCCGAGATTGAAGGAAATTGTTTGAATCATGTTGCCTCCTTATTGAGGCTTTTGTTCGCGTATGCCGAGTTCTTGCACTAATGAGCGATAGCGTTCGATGTCTTTGCTCATCAGATATTGCTCGAGGCGTCTTCTTTGGCCTACGAGTTTGAGAAGACCGAGTCGAGAGTGGCGGTCTTTCTTGTGAACCTTGAGGTGTTCCGTAATCTGCTCAATCCGCGCTGTGAGCAGAGCGATTTGCACTTCGGCAGAACCTGTGTCCTTTTCCGACTTTGCGTATTTTCGGAGTATTTCTGCTTTTTTCTCTTTTAGTAACGGCATCCCGCCTATAAAAGCCTCATTCTTTATTGCTTTAGTTTCCTTGTCGCCCTGCGTAGATGGCCGTTCTACACAAAGGTTCTTACGAACCACTCTGTACAACGGCGACCCATAGCAAGGGCAACAAAACCTATCATACCCCAAAATGAAAACAATTTCTAACGGTACAATCCTTTTGAATCCCCTTTTATGAGTATTCGTGTCGGAATCGTAGGTTATGGAGCCCAGTTCGATATGGGCAAACACCATGCCGAGCAAGTTCGAAAGACTCCAGGTTTATCCCTTTATGGTGTTTATGACATCCTTCCCGAACGCAGAGAGGCGGCAAGGGTCGAGCAAGAAGGCATATTCGTCTATGAAACCTACGAAGATATGCTCGCTGACCCAAAAGTGGATTTGGTGGTGCTCGTAACTCCCCATCATACTCATGCTCCTCTGAGCATCGCGGCGAGCAAAGCAGGGAAGCACGTAATTACCGAGAAGGTCATGTGCCTAAATACTCAAGAAGCAGACGAGATGATTCGGGCTGCAAACGAGGCAGGGAAGATGCTTACCGTCTATCAAAACAGACGTTGGGATGGGGATTACTTGACGGTGAGAAAAGTTTTGGAAACGAACACACTCGGAAAGGTTTTTTCGATTGAGTCATGTGTAAACGGTTGGTGGTGTCCTCCGGGTTGGCGTGGAGAAAAAGCCAAAGGAGGAGGAATGCTTTACGATTGGGGAGCGCATTTGAGTGACCAAATCGTTCAACTGGCTCACCCAGCGAAGCCGAAAACTGTTTTCGCCACCCTGCATTATGGAGGTCATCCCGTAGATATCGAGACCCACGCGACTGTCGTAGTTACCTTCGATAATGGGGTTATGGCGCAATTCGACGTTGGATGCATTAGCCACTATTCTCGCCCTCGATGGCTCATTCGTGGTGAGAAGGCCGCGCTTCTCATGAAGGATTGGCACACTGCTACGGTGAAAGGCGAGTTATGCGGTTTGGAAGGGGAGCTCAATCTCCCGGTAGAGAAAACGGATTGGCATGCTTTTTATCGCAATGTTTCCCGTCATCTCTTGGAAGGCGAAGAACTAGCAGTAAAACCGGAACAGGTTCGTTTAGCCCTTCGTATTATCGAATCGGCCTTCGAGAGCGGTGCAACAGGCAAGGCAATCGACGTCTGAATATCGTTTATGAAAAATTGGAGTTATTTCCACGCGAATCGTGTTAAAAGAAAGCGAAACGTGTTCTACCTTTCGAAAAGCATCACTACTTTCCTCATAGCGATCGTTGCAATTTCTTTTGGTTTCGCACAATCGAGCGAACAACAGGCGATCGAAAAGGGCGAATACGTTACTTGGAAAGTTTGGATTGAGCCGAAAGATGTTCGTGCAGGAGAAGGCGCTGCTCTCTATGTAAGCGCGGAAATCCGTCCGGAATGGCATATCTATTCACTTTCCCAAAAAGGCGGTCCTTTACCGACTTCTTTCTCCGTGAGTTCGGATTCTGCAGTCGTCATCAAAGGAAATATTCTCGAATCGAAGCCGAAGAAATCCTTCGATCCGAATTTCGAAGTCAACGTACAATGGCATGAAGGAAAAGGGGCTTTTTATATCCCTATAAAATTAAAACAAAATACCAAAGGGAAAGGCGTCGTCAATCTAACGATTCGATGGATGGCATGTAGCGAAACTACTTGTACCCCCCCCCAGACGACGAATATTAAATTGAATTTCAAAGTTTCTCCCGGAAAAGCACGCCCTTCGCATTTGCAGTCACCGAAACCGCGAAAAGAAATTTTATCCGTCGAGACTCACCCGGTTATTAAAACTGAAAACGAAAACAAAGAATCTTCCGGTGACGCATCCTCCAGCGATATCGAACATGCGAAAAACAGAGGTTTACTCGCGTATATTTTGCTTTCCTTTTTAGCAGGGCTCGGAGCATTGGCTACCCCGTGCGTTTTTCCCATGATTCCTATTACCGTGAGTTACTTCTCAAAAAGAGGAGAGGGGGGGAAATCGCTTCTTCTCGCGGCTACGAGTTATTGTTTGGGAATCATCGCTACGTTTACCGGTTTGGGAGTGTTCGTTTCCGCTGTTTTCGGAGGGACGAAAATCACGGATTTCGCAACGCATCCCATCACCAACCTCGCGCTCGCCCTTCTTTTCATTCTGCTTGCACTCAATCTTTTCGGGGTTTACGAAATTCGCCTTCCGAATTGGCTCGTATCGCGTTTGTATTTCGCCGGCAAACGTGGAGGTCTCGCCGGACCGTTTTTCATGGGTTTGGCGTTTACCCTCACATCTTTCACTTGCACTCTCGCATTCGTCGGTACGATTTTTGCACAGGCAGCGACAGGTGAATACTTCTATCCTTTGGTGGGGATGCTCGCTTTTAGTTTCGCATTCGCATTGCCCTTTTTCTTTTTAGCGATTTTTCCGCATTACGTAGCGAAAATGCCTAAATCGGGGGGGTGGATGGAATCCGTGAAAGTTTATATGGGCTTCATCGAACTCGTCGCCGCGGTTAAATTCTTATCCAATGCAGACTTGGTATGGGGTACATGGTTTATGCCGCGTCCGGTTTTTTTGGCGGTGTGGGTGGTTATCCTCTCGATTGCAGGGTTATATATGCTCGGATGGCTGCGATTTCCTACAGAAACCTCAAAAGACGTCCGTGGATGGGGACGAATTTCTGTTGGAGTGATAACGCTCACAGTAGCAGGTTATTTCATGGCAGGAATCGGAGGAAAACAACTCGGCGAATGGGAAGCCTTTTTGCCACCGGATAGAACGACCGAATGGCTCACCGATTATGACCAAGCCTTAACGATGGCGAAAAAAGAAGGCAAAAACATTCTCATCGATTTCACAGGGGTTACTTGCACGAACTGCCGATGGATGGAAAAGAACATGTTCACGAAACCCGAAGTTCTTTCCCAATTTCGAAATTTCGTTTTAGTAAGACTGTATACAGACAGGGTGGGCGACGAAAAGAACAAAGAATTACAAATACGATTGACCGGCCTCACGACTCTGCCAATTTACGTCATCCTTTCACCGGACGGCACCGTAATAAAACGATTCGAGGGCTCCACGAGAGATTTGAATAAGTTTTTGGCATTCCTTCAAGTCGAAAGCAGAGTGGCGTCAAGGTAAATTTTTAAAATGCATGTTCTTTCGGTCGGTGCATTGCGAATCGGCAATGGTCATCCCACCCTCATCGCAGGTCCTTGTTTGGCAGAGTCCTATGAAGTTTGCAAGACCGTTGCGGAGGAATTGACACGCATTTGTTCCGTTTTATCCGTACAGTATATTTTCAAAGCGAGTTTCGATAAAGCGAATCGAAGCAGCGTAAAAAGCGAAAGGGGTTACGGTTTGGAGGCAGGATTGAACATTCTACAAAGGATTCGAAGGGAGTTTCGCGTTCCGATTACGACGGATGTGCATTTGCCGGAGCAAGCCCCCCCTGTTGCCGAGGTCGTGGATTTGTTGCAAATTCCGGCATTTCTTTGTCGTCAAACGGATTTGCTGGAAGCGTGTGCCAAAACGGGAAAACCGGTCAACGTCAAAAAAGGACAATTTCTCGCTCCCTGGGATACGAAAAATATTATCGAAAAGTTGGACTCTTTCGGAGCGAGTGGCATCATGCTTACGGAAAGAGGGACATCGTTCGGTTACAACACACTCGTGGTGGACATGACGGGCTTGCCGATTATGCGTTCTTATGGCTATCCTGTTTGTTTCGATGCAACACACAGCGTACAAAGACCGGGGGGGGCTGGAACGGCGAGTGGGGGGAATCGTGAAGCGATTCCTTATTTGGCGAAAGCCGCAGTTGCGGTAGGCATAGATGCATTGTTCATGGAAATCCATCCTGACCCCCCTAATGCTTTAAGCGATAAAGAAACACAATGGCCACTTGCGGAGGCAGAGGCTTTATTGCGCCAAGTGATGCGCATTTGGAAAGTGGCTTAAAGAGACTTCTCTGCAAAAGCAGGCTTTGGAGCGACAAAAAATCCACGCGAATCGAATTCAGTAAAGAGAGGAGTGGCATTTCCGATATTAAAATACGGGTAAAAAATACAGCATGAAGAGAAAGGTTTGCTTATTCATCGTGTCGGTGTTTGTTGTTTCTGGCTGTGGCGTGGAGAAAGAACGTGCGGTGAAGAAAGAATATGATATTGGTGCCCTTCTTAACCGTGCAAAACAGCAGGAGTTGATAACGAGTGTCGAGGAAGCCTTGGCTGCGAACAAGATATCGAAAGAGGATAGTTCGATCCTTTATAGAGAATTGTCACAACAGAAAACTACGACTGATTTATTCAAAGTAGTAGACGATTACTTAAAAGGTTCTGCTACGAATCAGCAAATGCTTACTGTAATGGAAAGAAATTCTGAATACTTACGACTATGCATCGCTGCAGCACAAAGGAAAGACTTTGCTCCTCGGCGGGATTGGCGAAAAAACTATTCGATTCTTTTCCCAGAGTACGTGAATATGAAGAATGCCTTGAATGTCCTCTTAGCGAATGCGCTTTATTATGCGACAACGAAGAAACGAGATAAAGCATTGTCGCATTTCCATTTAGCGACGGAAACGATAAATCAAGGCGGACCTGAAGATGCCATGATCGGAGGTTTATCTCTTATCGCACGTCGCGAAATGTGGTCGCGTGCTGTTGCCAAACTCTGCAAAGAATTTCTCGATGACCCAGAAGCGCTGACGGAGATTTATAAATCCGTAAATTCTATAGAGCAGAAAGATTACAAAAAAGCATTAGGCTACGAAATAGCCTGCGCAAGGCAACCTATAGATGATTTGAAAAGTGGAAAAATGACCGAAAACGATCTGAAGGGTTTCTTAGGAGAAATACAGTTAAAATCGCTAAATGATAATGAATTTCATATCGTGGAGCTCTTTGTCCGTAGCGCCGAACAATGGGATAACCATGAGAAAATCGTCTCTATTGTGCATGAATTCGAGAAGAATCTAGAAGTGGAGTACGCGTTTAGCCGACTTCTCGCTCCAGTCGTAGAAAGCTACCATGAAAGAGTTCTCTTAGCGGAAGCCTATGAACGAACGACGAAGATAGGAGTCGCCGCTTCCATTCTTTATGCTCGTAATGATAAATGGCCTGAACTATCGCAAGCATCCGATTTCGCTAAGGTTTCTTCGAAAGACCCGTTTAGCAACCGTGATTTTCTCTATCGCACGACGAAGAATTCGCTTTTGATTTATAGCGTAGGTCCGAACGGAAAGGACGACAATGGTGTATTCGACAGGCGTGTAAAACCGATCAAGGACGATGGAGCGATATTTTCGATCACGAAGTGAGTTGTGTTCGTAAATTGATAAAAAACGGTTCCCCCTGAAACGCAGGGGGAACCTTACGGAGGGGGTTTTCCATGCGTGATGGTGTGCTCAGCATATCATCAAGAAAGTAAAGGATAAATTATTTTCCTGAAACTGCAAAAAAACGATTAGGGAAATTTTATATCCAATATTGGCTATTTATTCACTTTCTTAAACAATTCTTTAACTTCGCTATTTCCGGGAAATCGCTTCGAGGCATCCATCAATATCTTCTTTGCCTCTTCCTTTCTCCCCACTTCTATTAAATATGCCGCATGTTTCAAAATATATCCCACGTTATCCGGAAGCAGTTTCGAGAGCATTCCATAAGCCTTCGCAGAACGACTCGCGTCCCCATGAACTTCTGCCGCAGAAGCGAACAGGCGAATAATCTCGAGGTTATCCGGCGCACATTCTGCAGCTTTCTCGATGCTTTCCAAAGCATCCCCCCCTCTGCCTAATAACGCCTGCGCGCGGGAAAGCCCCAACCAAAGCGCTGCGTTCGTTTTTTCCGTTTCTAAAATCTTCTCGAATCGTTCTATGATTGCCGGCAACTGACCCTTTCTCGCCATCGCATTGACGAGCGCCAACACGCTTGCATTAGAGGTTTTGCCTTCCTCTAACAACTTTTCTAAAAGCGAATCGTATTCATCCTGACGTCCAGCCTTCGATGCGGTCGTTTCGAACGCTTTGAGATATGCGTTCTCGTGATAGTGTTTTTCCAAACCTTTTTTCAATAACTCGAAAGCGTCGTCGTGCTTTTCTTGCGCTTCCAACGCCTCCGCTCCTGCCAAATAGGGTCCCGATTTCGTAGAATCGATTTCAATCATGCGCAAATACACTTTCTCCGCATCCGAATAACGTTTCTGTTCCATGAGAAACTGACCATGAGCCGTCATGAGCGTCAAATCGTTAGGCCGCTTTTCGTATGCCTTTCTCCATACCTCTTCTGCTCCTTCCGATTGCCCCCCCTTCGCGAAACTTCGAGCCGCATAGAGATAGGGAGTTACCCCTTCCGGAGAAACTTCCGAAAATCGAAGCCATGCTTCCGCTGCTTCGATAGGACGATTCAAACGATCCAACATTCGTGCAATCCCGTCGAGCGCGTAGGGATTCTTGGGGTGGTGCGAGGCAAAATCACGATACACGTCTAACGCAGCATCGAAACGCAATGCTTGTTCGTGAATAGAGGCTTCGATCATCCAACTGCGTGTTTCTTCGGGAAATTCCTTTTGCGCCATATCGAGAACCTGAATTGCCTTCGCGATTTCGTTAATTTGTCGATAGCAAAGCCCTAAACGCAAAAGGAGTTCCGATGTTTTAATTCCTTTTTCGATGGCTTTTTCGATGAGAAGTATCGCCGATGCTGTTTTCCCTGTGAGCATCGCAGCACGGGCGTAGATTTCTAAAACTTCGGCATCGTTCGGATTTCGAAGCAGCGCTGATTCCAAAATTTTGCGAGCGTCTTCTGCCTTTCCTTCATCGAGAAGCATCTGCGCGTAAAGTCTCATCGCCGTCGTGTCGGTCGGTGATTTTTTTAACCAATCGCGAACTGCCTCTCGCGCTTCTTCGCGTCTTCCCGCTAAAAGATAAGAATCGTAAAGCAAACGACGCATTTGGGAATTTTTCGGCTCTAACGCTATCGTTTCCGATGCGTCTTTTGCAGATAAATCGTATTCTCTTCGTGAAAAACGAATATTCGCGCGTAAAATCCGAGCCGGTGCATACTTCGGATTTTTTGCAAGCGCTGCATCGAGAATTTTCAAAGCATCCTCATCACGATTCATCTCGAATAAGATTTGTGCTTTCGCCGTGAGAAGGTTCTCTTCAGGTTTTGCATTGCGCGCGATTCCTCTTTCTGTTATCTCTAATGCGCGTTCTCGAGATGTCGAGCGAATGATTTCGGCATATGCAGAATATAAGTTGGCATTCGTCGGATGAGCGCGAATGGAATTTTCGAAAATTTCAGAAGCCTCTTCCTTTTTTCCAATCGAATGTAAAAAAGAAGCAAAAGAGATTGCTACATCATCCGAATTCGCCGTTTCGTATGCCTTTCGGAACAATGATTCGGCATGTTTTGTCTCTCCCAGTGCTGCATAAATTCTCCCTGCCTCTATCAGGACATTTTTGTCTTTTATATTTTCGAGCCTCAGCATGGATAAAGAATTCAAAGCCTCGTTTTTCGACTCTAATCTCGCCTCCAAGCCGGCGCGCATCACCCAATAAGGGGGCAATGATGCGCAGGCTTTTTCGTTCGCTTTCAAAACTTCGAGAGCATCCTTAGGCTGATCCAAACTTAAACAAGCATTCGCTAACCCGAAAACGGGTTCTGGTCTTCCCGGTGAAGCAGCAATAGCCGCTTTGAAACGCGGAATTGCATCGAGAGGTCGCCCTTTTTTTAAAAAAAGGTAACCGAGGTTCGTGTTCGCTACGAAGTCTCTTGGTTGTTTCCCTAAATGCTGTTGATACAACCGAATTGCTTCTTCGATTCGCCCCTGTTTCTCGGCACGAATCGCTTTTTCGAGGATGACTCCGTCTCCTTTCGGACTTTGCTGTTCTTTAGTGTCGTTCGTTTGGGCAATAGCGGGGTGAATCCCACTATAAAGCATAAGTAATACTGCGAGGATTTGAAAATTCCTATAAAAATTCATGTCGAATCATTTATCGTACAGGTTTTTTTCAGAGGTGTGGTATACTGTAAACACTGCCCTGAAAGGGTGGGAAAGGAGATTCATATGAAACGAACCTTACCCCTCATCCTGGGGTTAGCATCGCTATCCTCGGCTTGGGCATTTCCTTTGTTTCCTACGATTACCGGTCATGACTTCAACTTCGGGGCGTTCAACGGAGATGGATCGTTTGAGTGGAGTGCAGGAGGACCTGCACCAGACACACTCTTTTACACCTTTTCCGAGACAGACACCGAAGTAACCGCTTACTGGCCATTTTGGCCCGCTCCGCCTGTATTTCCCGTGTTCAATCTCGCGGGAGCATTCGGTGGGGACTTCGCAATGGGTGTCATGTTCACTGGACAGGACGCCCCTTATGTTGGACCTGGCGGAACAATCGATGTTAGTCTTACTGGAACGGGAGTAGACCCAGCAGGACCTGATCTATTCATTGTAGGGGCGATCCCTGCGTTGGGATTGGTTGGTGTTCTGTGGGCACTCGATTTGGAATTGGTGTCGCTTTACGGCTATTCGGGGTTACCTTCCTATGTCCTCGAAGGTGTCGGCACCATAGCCGGCGGATTGGTCGCAGAACATTTCGGGCTAATCGGTCAATCGGGCGTGATGAGAGGTCACCTCGATTTTATCGACGCCCCTCCCGGCTGGATTCCTGCTCTGTACGACCCCACGAAAAGCGAACTCGATTACAGAATTCGAGCCGCTTTTTCCGGGGAAACCGGTCAAGGCTTTGCAGTACCTGAGCCAGCGACGATGACTGCTCTTTTTGCAGGCATCGCATTGCTCGGATTGCGAAAACGAAATCGTAGGTAACTTTTAGAATTACTTTTAGTCTGCATGCGAAAGCATGCAGATTTTTTTTTCGTTTTGAGTGCCATTACTAAGCCTCTCGCATTTCTCCTTCGCGAGATTGGTTCTCTCACTTCACGTTTAGGAACGACTTTCGATTTCGAATAAAATAAAAATGTGCGATACGAAATAAAACTCAAAAGAGTATATGAGGAAGCAGAGAAAAGTGATGGTTTTCGAATTTTAGTAGATAGACTTTGGCCAAGGGGTTTATCTAAAGAGAAAGCGAAAGTCGATTTATGGCTAAAAGAAATCGCCCCGAGCGACGAACTGCGAAAGTGGTATCACAAAAATAAGTCGAAATGGACTGAGTTTCAAAAGAGATACAAAGAAGAACTCGAGGTTAAAAAGGAAATTGTGAACAAACTGAAAAAGATCATCAAAAAAGAAAAAGTCGTGACTTTTCTTTACTCCGCCAAAGACGAAACGCACAACAACGCAGTCGCATTGAAGAAAATACTTGGATTATAAATTTTAGAAAAACATCGCGAAGTAAAGCGCTAGCGCGCCAACACCATAATCTTTTATCCGTGGCTAAGGTCATCCGATCCCTCGCCCTCAAGGGATGCCTATAGTAGGAATTCAATTCTGCAAGAGGGCAAGGGAACGAACCACCGAAAAATCCCTATTATTTAAATCTGGTCGGGGCGACTGGATTCGAACCAGCGACCTCTTGCACCCCATGCAAGCGCGCTATCCAGGCTGCGCCACGCCCCGACATATCCAAGTTTACTCAAACCCCCCGAAGCCATACCGCGACTGCAACACACGAACCAATAAGCAATGCGAACGTCCAGCAACCAAAACCAGCATAAGGACGGCAGCCGCGGCGACTAAAGCGTACGCCGAAGTAAGGCCTAGGTCCGTGACGATGTTGTCGAGGCACTATCTAATGATATCAATGTTTAAACAAGTTGTAGGGTTTCCGCCAAGGTAGAATCAATTTTGTGCGGACGTAGCTCAATGGATAGAGCATCAGACTTCGGATCTGAGGGTTGCGGGTTCGAGTCCTGCCGTCCGCGCCAATTTCTCAACCCTCATCCTCAAAAACATTATTATCCCGAGCGAAGGTAATCGTCGCATCCAAACGCGTCTTCGTACGAGACCATCCCGTCTCCGGCAATTGTGCGTTTTCTATAACCGATTCGTAAAGCGTGGCAATCATCGAACTGTTCGGGTTATCCCTTTTCAAACGCTCGGCGACCGGAAGCGCGTCGTCCCATCTTCGCATTTCAATCAGCGCACGCAAAAGCATAAGGCGAACATTGTTTTGGTTGTCGTTTACAGCGAGTGAATGACCGAGATGTCTTGCCGCCAGGTAATAAATCCCTAACTGCCCATAAGCCACACCTGCAAGGGCATGCGCCTCGGAGTCCCCGTCATAAAGGCGCAAGTATTCCTCCAAGACCCCCAACGCGCCGTTAGGGTCTCCTTCTTCCAGCATTGTCTTCGCTAAGGTAAGAGTTTGTTCACGGGTCTCCATTCGTTTCTGTTCGGTGTGTCCCAACGGGAAATTATACGTTTTTCGTGGCGAAAAGATTATCCCTTCTGGGTCGAAATGTATAAAAAAGTAACTCGTCTTAGTACTTTCTATCGTACAATAAAAGAACTATGCTCTTGACCTTTCTCGTAGGTACGGTTCTTCTTCAAGAACCAGTTGCTGACCTCCTCGATAAGCCAGTAACCATTCGGGCGGATGTAGCGCAAATAGCTGTAGTTGCCGGAGAATTGACCAAGCAACTCGGGATTTCCATTGAAATAAGCCCGAAACTTCGCGATGAACTCGTGATTCTTTATGCGAAAGAACGTCCTGCGAAGGAAGTCCTCCATCGTCTGGCTTCCCATTTCGGGTGGGAGTGGGAAAAAACCGCGCGTGGGTATCGCTTAGTGCAATTTCCCTCTTCAGAAGCGGAAGAAAAACGACTCCTCGACGAAAGCCTCTTGAAACGGATGAAAACTTATCAAGAGCAGGCAAAAAAAGAATTGGAGAGAATATCGAAGACGAACAAAGAAGAAATCGAGAAAAAACTCGAAGAAATTCGAAAGAAAATCGACGAAATAGAAAACCAGGCACCAGAGGGAGAGGAATCTCCGGAAGCGTTTCGAAGCCGATGGGCGATTCTGCGACCTCTTTATGAAGAACAAAGGGCACTCGAAGAGCGAATCAATCCTTACAATCGTTTGGTTTATAGCCTTATCGTGTCTTTATCACCACAGCAACTTTTGGAATTAGAAAGAAGGCACAGATTGGTTTTTTCCACTCGCCCCACACGCGCGCAATATGCTTATCCTCCTTCTGCTCAAAACGTCGTTGCAAGTGTTCTCAATGAAATCATCGAATTGCAGAAAATAGAACTGGCAGAACAACAAAAATACATCGAACAGCGAAAAGCGCAAGCAAGAGGAGATGAGGATGTTATTGTCGAGGCACCATGGGGGGTCAAAGTTTTCGAAATGAAAGACGTTGCAGCGGTTCGCGTGGTTTTAAATGCTCCTGAATTGGGAAGAGAAAATGGTCTAATGAATACAGAAGTAAAAATTTTAGGGATTAATGGAGACATCCTATTAGAGGAGACTCGGACTGTTGCCAATAGCGATAAAGTCACCTCGAAAATTCCTTTCCTCGATTACGAAGTATCGGATGATAAACCTCAAAACACCGAAAACAAAGAAGTTCTGAAGAAAGAAGAAAATCAGACGTCGATACAAGACCAACTCGATAAACCTTTAGATTCGGAACGGTTCGAAAAAGCACGAGGCAACGCGAACTTTCCTTTCCCGGTTCCCGTTCCCAGCGCAGATATTGCAAATTTTCTCAAGCCTGGCTCGACCGTAGACCCGTTATCTCCCGTTGGATTTTTCTTGAATGAAGCGGCTTCCCAATCCGATGTTGCGCTCATTGCAGACGCATATGATTCTTATATGGAAGTCCCGCTTCCAGTAGGTAACGATATTAAAACTGCGCGAAAACTTTTCGATGCTTATGGGAAATCTACAGACTGCGAATGGAAATTCGAAAACGGTTGGGTTACGATTCGAAATCGTGAGTGGGCATTAGCACGAGCGTTTTCCGTTCCACGCAATATATTATTTTCTATAAGGGATGCTTATTTTACACAATGTGGATTGAATTTCGAACAAATGGCATGGCTTGCATCCAGCATAACCGATCGCCAAGTGACTTCACCAGTATTGATGTTTACCGCAGGTCCTTGGTTTTGGGAAATGGGTGACAGTGAAGGTTTGGGTTTTTTAAGAATGTGGGCGAATCTTAGCCCTGTTCAGAAAAAGCGTTTGATAGAGGGGGGGATGCTGTTGTTTACCGATTTGAATCCTATCGCAAAAAATCATTTATCGGAGTACATCTATCGGAAAGGAAGTATCGATAACGGACCAGATTTTGCACAAATGTTCTTCGAAGAAGACTTCGATGAAGCCAGCAAAGAATTGCAAAGAGACGTGGGGGCTATTACTTTCGATATGAATATGACCGACACGGAAGTGACGCAAATTCTTCCTGACGGTGTTCCTCCCGGGACGGAGATCGTTCTCACCGTGAAACAGCGACAAGGATTGGCAACCTTGTTGAAGTTTACTGTTCTCGGAGGAATGGAATTTCCTTTGGTAATTCCCACGAAAATGTTTGCGGATTTCGAAGAATGGACTTCCTCTGAAGGGGGTATGGGCATGGACGAGTTCTTTACGCTGGAAAAGGACCGGATAAAGCCCGCTACATTGGAAATGTGGAATTTCGAACTAAAACTTCTTCCGGAGAGAAAAGTCCAGGTTTTCTTCGGTTGTGGCTACAGCAATCCTGCCCACGCGTTCGGAACTTTCGAGAACCTCCCACCCGAAATGCAAAAAAAGATAGCGAAGCAGCGTGAAGAAATTCGGGGCAGAAAAAGAGACGATGGAGACGGTGGAAAAGAAGCACGGTAGAAGAAGAATTTTAAAAAAAATAAAAACGGTAATTAAAAAAATTTAACAATTATTTTAGCAGTAGCTCTTGCATTCTCGAAACATCGAGTGGGTAACATATAATCCCGTGGTTCGGAGAAGCCGTCCGGGTGCTCATTTTTTTAAAAAGAGCGTCGCTTTCACGGCGCTCTTTTTCTTTTTCCGAGAGGGAATAGCGAAGTGTTTGCCATCGAGGAAACTATCCCAGGTGCTCGGTTTGTTATACGAGCGTGGTTTTCACCGCGTTCGTATTCTTTTTTGCTCCGAGAGCGGAAGGATAAAAAGGCTTTTCCATCGAACTGACTTCTGCAGCAATACGTAAGGAGGAAACATACAATGGCAGCATTCGTGCAAACAACTCGTAAGGAGGAAACCGCGATGACTCCTAAAGAGGCTATCAAGTTCATTCAAGAACATGAAGCGAAAATGGTAGATTTTCGCTTCACAGATCTCCCTGGGACATGGCAGCATTTCACTGCACCTGTTGGGGAAGTGAACGAGTCTATTTTCGAAGAAGGAATCGGGTTCGATGGTTCGAGCATTCGGGGTTTTCAAGCGATTCATGAATCCGACATGCTCCTCGTTCCCGACCCTGCGACACTATTCTTGGACCCCTTCACCGATGTCCCTACTGCTGTCGTGATTTGCAACATCGAAGACCCAATCACTCGGGAACCCTACAGTCGTGACCCACGCTACATCGCTGTCAAAGCGGAGCAATACCTGCGACAGACCGGAGTTGCTGACGTTGCTTATTTCGGACCAGAAGCGGAGTTCTTTCTTTTCAATGACGTCCGTTTCTATAACGAAGCGAACAACGCTGGCTTCCGGGTTGATAGCCTTGAAGCGTATTGGAACACCAACGCTGAAGAAGCTCCGAACCTCGGTTATAAATTGCGACCCAAAGGAGGATATTTCCCGTGTCCACCGAGTGACCGACTTCAGGACGTGCGCTCCGATATGGCACAGAAACTCATTGATGCAGGTGTGCCAGTAGAAGTTCACCATCATGAAGTCGCAGGAGCGGGTCAATGTGAAATAGACATTCGCTATGACAAGTTGGTGCGAATGGCAGATAAGTTGCAAATGTACAAGTACATCGTTCGAAACACTGCGATGGAGTATGGACTGACCGCAACCTTTATGCCTAAACCTATCTTCGGAGATAACGGAAGCGGAATGCATGTTCACATCAGCCTTTGGAAGAACGGCGAGACGCTTATGTACGACGAAAAGGGTTACGCAGGTCTCAGCGATACGGCTCGGTTTTTCATCGGTGGTTTGCTCAAGCACGCAGCAGCATTGCTTGCGTTCACGAGCCCGACCACGAATAGCTATCGGCGGTTAGTACCTGGATACGAAGCGCCGATTAACTTGGTGTACAGCCAGCGGAATCGTTCTGCATGCATTCGCGTTCCGATGTACAGCAAAACGAAAAGCGCGAAACGCATCGAATTCCGAGCACCTGACCCCACGTGCAATCCATATCTCGCTTTTGCCGGGATTTTGATGGCGGGTTTGGACGGCATCGAAAATCGCACCGAGCCTCCTGCTCCCATTGATAAGGACTTGTACGAACTCCCTCCAGAAGAAAAAGCGAATATCCCGCAAACTCCCGGTTCTTTGAGAGCAGTTTTGGAAGCACTCAAAGCCGACCATAACTGGTTGCTAAAAGGGGATGTGTTCTCGAAAGATGCGATAGAAACGTACATCAATTACAAAATGAAAAATGAAGTCGAAGCGATAGACTTGCGCCCGCATCCCTACGAGTTCTATTTGTACTTCGACGCTTGATTAGGAACGGTATTTCTTGCTGGAAATAATGTAGAAACTTTGTAAAACTGGAAACAGGGGTTCTTGCCGCATCCTTTCCGCAATGGATGTGCACATTTTAGAGCCTCTCGGTATAGGTTGCCTGCCTTTCTGTTTGTGAACCCAGGTTTAAATTCGAGCCTGGTAATCCTGATTTTCGATTTCTATTCCGAGTTCGTCTTCATCTATGAGTTGCGTGCGGTCTATGTTTTGTTTTGCTCCGTCGTCTATGCGACCATGAATTTGAAAAGCCGCAATGACGGCTGTTACCGATACCAGGATAACGGCAATGACGAATGCCAAAACAATTCGACTTTCGCGCATGCCTTTTTCTCAGCAAAGATCATGCCAAGAAAACATTGGATACACAGCAAATATACGGGATGAAATTAAAGAATTCCTAATCCTGCAAGAGTTCACCCACATTGGGAAGAATGAGAAACTTCCTTTCGCGCGGGGTATGACGCACTAAAAATCCAGCCTCTGGTCTTGTCCCCCTTAAAAGTTCCGGTTCGGGCTCCCCGCTCAAGTCTACATCCGCAGCGATTCTCCAAGCAGAGTCCGCTAATTTCACCGCTTCTTTCAAAGAGAGATTCGGACGATGATTCGGTTGCAAGAATCGCATCGCGCGCTCTTCTGCCTCACGCGTTCCCGCTACAACGGAGAAACTTCTCGCTGTCTCGAAATCTCCATCATAACGAAGAGTAAAAAACAAATCTTCTGCAGGGGATTCATTCAATTCTGCAAATAGCGCATTAATCACGAAAGGCGCCGTCGTCATATCACCAAACGCCCTTTTTAGAGGACTGCTCAATGCAAACCCGACGAGTCTTCCGATCGTTACATCGGTTTCGCTTCGTGCATACCCTTCTTGATGAGCAAAGTCGACTGCTGTGATGCGAAGTGCTTCCACATCCGCTTGCGCACCGAGCGCTGAAAACATGAGTTTGTCGTAAATTTCGTACACTTTTCGAACATGACCTCGATAGGAATATAACAACAAACCTTCTTCGATGGAAAGGCCAATCACGGGCGAACCGATGCGCAAACGATTTTCGATGTATTGCGCGCGTTGTATGATGTTTTCTTGCCAAAGATACGGGCTTATCATGTTATTTCACTCTCATTTTTTAGTCGAGGATTCTAAAGAACGAATCGCTTTTATCAAATCGGATTCGGGAATATTTTGTATTCCGTCCGAAGTCAATATTTTTGCTACGGGGGGGACTCTTTCCAAACCACCTGTCGCGCTGTCCAATTGCGAAGCGATGTCGAGCATAACCAATCCATCGGTTAATACGTCTTCTAAAGAGCGCTTCTCGAAAGGTCCTTTCGTCCTTTTGATAAAATCGAAAACACCTCGTATTCGTTCTGCTCCTGAACCCGCGCATCCGAACTCCGAATTTTCGAAACGCGCGCCTAAAGCGTCGAAGAAATAGATTGCGAATGTGTTTTTCGATGGGTCGTATGCGCTCACGACTGGCAAAAACATCCCGATTCCATCCATGGCGAGGCTGAGATTCGCCACTAAGGCACGACTTACTTCCTGGAGTTTTCCTTCTAAACTCAAATCTTGCAAATGCATGCGCGCATAATATTTAAAAGCATGTCTTAAATAGCGAGCGACCTCGACACTTCGCGCGAAAGAACCGGCGACGGCTACAAGTGTGTAATCGTCGAGGGGCAAAATCTTATCGGCACGGTCATACATGATGTAGTTCGCCGACGTAGCGCGCCTGTCCCCTAAGTTTACGATTCCTTCCTTGAATCGAAGCGCTAAAACGGTCGTGCTGTGAGTGTCTTGTGTTCCTGAAGGAATACGATTTGTGCACTCCGGGAATCCCACTAACTCCGCAAAAGATTTATGCTTGATTTCGCGCATCATCGAGTCCTAAGTTTTATTAAAGCCCAAAAGTAAGAGTTCTGGTATCACTATCAAGGACTTTCGCAGCAAAATACGAGTAACACTTTCAAAGAAGGGTAAAAAATGCCATGAAATTCTTCACTCTGTCGATTTGCGGCTTGTGCATTCTTGTTTGTTCTTGCTCCCCTCAGACCGAAAACGCAGAAGCAACACAAAAGAATGCACCGAGCGGGATGCCTGTAAGTCCCGGCGCGGGACCGCTGACGCCTGTTCCCGATATGGCTCAAGGAATAGAGGGTAGTGGTGGAGGGGTCGGAAATGCGGCGAAGGAGAAGGCGAAGAGTATTGCTTCTTCACCCCCGACATCAGTCGGTAAGACGACAGATTCGGAAGGGAATTAGGTTATTCACCGCTTCGCTGTCGGTAACGCTTCGCTTGGTCGGGATCTACCTTACGCATGCGACGCAGGAGTTCGTTGTCATCTCCTGGCTTTTTGACATCCTTCGAAGGGATGCTTGGATCTTCGAGAGGCTTGCGCTCGGTAAAAGGTAAATCTCGTTCTCGACGTTCTGCTTGGAATATCATACGTTTCATTCTCCTTACTTAGGACGTTAGTTTCTATATTGTACGTTCCATAAATGAGGGCAAGACGTGGTGTTCTCTTCGAAAATTGAAAAATAGTTCTCGCGCGCCCATTTGCAATTTGTCATTCGAGAAAGCGGAGCCATTCTTGGATGTCGTTCGCCGAGACGAGATTCGCTCCATTCTTCCATTCGACGGGTAGTTCGATGGTACGGATTTCGTCTCCAATGCGGAGAGTTGCGTTTTTCCACCCTAGGCTTGCGATTTTGTCTCGAAATTTTTTCACCAAATCTCCTCGCAAGAACGCTCTGGTATCTCCAGGGGGGGTCGTCATGGAATCGAGAATTCGATTCTCGTCAAGAATTTTCTGCACTCGCCCCATTTTTTCCAGAGTGGAAAACAAACTAACTGAAGGGTCTATATCGTGATATTCCAGTTCGAGGGATTGCATCGTGTGGTGATTCCAACCATTCGACGCTGCATATTCCTGAAACATCTTTAGTTTTGCGACCCAATCGACTCTATCCGCAAGATGCATCGGGTCTGTGCTGCAATCGAGCAGTGCCAAACGCCATTCACTCAAAATCCAGTCCGTTTCTGCATCGCGACCTCGAAGGAAGCGTTCACCCGCAGCGAGATAGGATTCCAAAATGTCGAGGCCTGTCGTCCATGAATTATTTTCTAATTCCACTTGCCATTTCAGAGTTTCGTCTTTGCTCAGCATCTCTGCAGTACGAGTCGGTTGACATATTTGCCATTCCGGGCATTCCCCTATGTTCAACAATTCGAGTGCGATGCGAGTCATTCCGACTTTCATCGCAGTAGACCACGGCATTCGATTGGCATCACCGCAAATAACATGTAGGCGCAACCACTTTTTCGCATCCGCATGAGGCTCGTCACGGGTGTTGAAAATCGGGCGACGATAGAGGGTTTCTACATTGGCGAGTTCGTGAAGGAATTCCGCTCGTTGGCTAATTTGATATTTGCAAGGACGCCCCACCTCGCTTCCGACTTTTCCCGCGCCGACGAGGATCGGCCGCGTTATGAGCAACGGCAAAAGACCTTTTAGAAGTTTCTCGAAAGAAATCGAGCGAGGAACGAGATAATTTTCATGCGTTCCGTACGATGCACCGTGATAATCGGAATTATTTTTGAAGACACGCACCTTTTTCCCGATTCGTTTTTCGTATGCTTTTGCTGTTTCTCGAACGAGACGCTCTCCTGCTAAATCGTGAGCGACCAAATCTGCGATGCGCCGACATTCTGGTGTCGCGTATTCGGGATGTCCATGGTCGTTGTAAAAACGCGCTCCGTTTACGAGAACTCTATTGTTCGGCGACTCTTTTTCTGGAAAACGCGGTCTGCCCACATCCCACTGCGCGTCTAAAGGGTCGCTTTCCAAGCGTTCGACACTGAATCCACGGATGTCGTTACGTGGAGTTTCGTTCGAATAATCCCACCCTTCATATGCATGGAATGGAAACGAGGAGACGAACGCCGAGGAATCTTCCATTTGTTCGGCAGCAGTGTGTCCTTCTACAGAAAGACCGTATTCGGTTTCGATTCCAAAGAGGCTCAATGTTTTATTTTAATGCAGGAGGCTGCGTAGTTAGAAATTTCATAACGCCTGTTCCTATGGAATTATTTCCTTTTGCAGGGAAAAAGGGAACCGAAAATCATTTTGCGATGTAAGTTGCGACGAGGGATACGTCGAGTGGTTGTCCTGCTTGCGGTACAGGCCAGTTCTTTATATTTATCGAAATTTTCTGAGGGATTCCATCCTTGGAAACCCAAAAATAGCCTTCGGAAGTCATCGGGGTATCCCCCTCTTCAGAAGCCTTTGCGAAAATTTTTAAGGTGTCTTGGTCTTTGATTTTCTCTATGCCCATCACTTCGAAATCGAATTTGATTTTGTAATTTTTGGAATCTTTTTTTGCTTCGTAAGTATAAGACCATTTGTCTTTCGGGGCGATGGGTGCTTCCGGATAAATCAGAAAAAGGACAGAAGCCATTCTTCGAAAGTCTTCACCTAATTCGCTTTCTGCATTAATGAGCATTCCTCGCGAATTCAGAATGGCATTCGTTGCTGTTGCGTCTTCGCCAGCAGGTTCTCCATTCACATATAACTCCTGCCAACCCATCGTTCCTTTCAACCCTCCTCCTTCTTCCTTTGTCTTCATAGAGAGGACTGCTTTGAACTCCGCGGTCAAAGCCGAGCCTTGAATCGTGGTATCTACCGCTACCGACCAATTGTAGGTTTTTCCTACTTCGAAGGGTAATTTGATTTCCCAGCGTTCTGGTTGCACGATGGGTTCTTGTTGGCCTAAAAGAGCGAAAACTAAAAATGCGTACACGGGTTCCTCCTTATTTAGGTTTATTTACGCTTTTGATAAATTTCGTTTTCAATTCGTATTCTACCGGCTCGCCGTCCCATGTGTAGCGCCAGTTTTTGAATTTAAGGTCGGACTTTAAGACGATTCCTTCTTTATTCACCCAATGGATTCCCGAGCCTTTGAAGCCATCTTTTTTGTTTTCTTTCATAACACAAACCACTCGCAAAGCTTCTTTGCCGTCCAATTTTTCGATGTCCTTCGCTTCGTAATGGTATAGGCAATCCAATTTTTCGGAAGTGTATTCCCAAGTATCACCAGGTTTTATTGGCTTTTCGGGATAGATAAGAAATGCAGGTTGCAATCGTCTAACAGAAATATAGGGATCTTCGTCTTCGACTTCGAGGATAGCCCCCCTCGAATCCAAGTGGATGCGAAAAGCATCTTCCCAGCCTTCGGGTTCATCGTTGAAATAGAAATCTTTTTGCAGAAATTCACCACGGTAGCCTTCTGCAGATGTCGAGCGAATCAAAAGTTCCGCAGTGTATTCGATATTGAAAGTGCTCTCTTTTTGCTTATATGCGCCTCTCCAAGAGGATACATAAACAGTATTTTCACGATAAGGTGGTTTTAGGCTCCATGGTTCGTTTTGAAGAGCCCCACCATTCGTGAGTGCGAACAATGGAAAAAGCGCAAACGATATCATACATTCACCATTTTCATACTATCCATTCTACTGTTATCACATCGTATTTCATCGCAATCCTAAACGAATTAAATCTTTGAGCATCACGATTCCGACGACGCGTCCCTCTTCGAGCACAGGAATCTCACCGATTTTGCGAGGCAGATTTTCGAAATGCTCGATTGCTTCTACTGCTAAAGCATCGGCGTCAATCGTGAAAGGATTTTTCGTCATCATATCCTTTGCGCTGAGTTCGAATGCTTTTTCACCGAATTGTTGGAGATGACGGCGAACATCGCCATCCGTAATTAACCCGAGAAGGTGCAATTCATCATCGACGACGATGGCTGCACCTGCTCCTGCGCGTGTGATAGCACGAAGAACTTCCAAAAAGGGAAGGTTTTCACGAACGAGCGCGATGTCTTCTCCTTTTCGCATCGTATCACGCACTCGAAGTAATAGTCTTTTTCCTAATGTTCCGCTCGGATGGATGAGTGCATAGTCGTCTTTGGTGAATTTTCTTGCGTTCATTACAGCGAGAGCGAGAGCATCAGAAATTGCAAGCATAGCAGTGGTGCTCGTAGTGGGAGCGAGATTATGCGGACATGCTTCACGTTCGACGGAAACATCTAAAACGAGTTCACAATTTTGCGCAGCAGTACTTTCGGGCTTTCCTGTTATGAGAATCTTTTTCACTCCCATTTGACGAAGCGCAGGAATGAGGAGCAGTATCTCTTCCGTTTCACCACTGTTGCTATAAAGCAAGGCTAAGTCTTGGTTCGTAACCATTCCCAAATCGCCGTGCAAAGCGTCCGAAGCGTGCAAATAAAAACTCGGTGTACCCGTGCTGCTGAAAGTGCTGCTCGCTTTTTTGGCGATGTCTCCCGCTTTTCCCACACCTGCCGTAACGATTCGACCCTTACAAGCGAGTATCCAACATGCGGCGGTTTCGAAGCGCTCGTCTAAACGCTCGGCGAGTTTCAAAATTTCTTGCGCTTCCTGTTTTAGCGTTGCGCGGATTTCTTCGAGCATAAACCGTTTCGAGGATACCTCTCGGGGTAGATTTCATTTATGGCAATTTCTCAAGAGAGTTCTATAGAACGCCCCACAGAAGTTTTACGCGCGCAAGAGTGGTTAGAGCAACACGAAAAAGAGCTTATCGAAGACACGAGAGCCATTCTTCGCATTCCCAGTGTAGAGGGCGAGGCATCCCCGAATGCACCTTTCGGGAAAGACGTTCGCCGTGCGCTCGATTTCGTGCTTGAGTTGGGAAACAAATGGGGCATGCGTACGAGAGACGTAGAAGGGTACGCAGGGCATGCGGAATGGGGTGAAGAGAAACCGGTCGTGATGGGAATCGGGCACTTGGATGTAGTGCCGGTGGGCAGTGGTTGGAAACACGAACCCTTCGGTGCGGAAATAGACGGCGGTTACATCTATGCAAGAGGGGCTGCAGATGACAAAGGACCGACGATGGCGGCATTTTACGCTCTTAGAGCGCTGAAAGAAACGAATGCGCATGTGCCCGCTCGCTTGAGGATGGTCTTCGGATGCGATGAAGAAAGTGGCTTTTTGTGTGTAAAGCGATATTTCGAAGTAGAAGAACCGCCGACATTGGGTTTCGCCCCCGATGCGGATTGGCCTTTGATTCACGCGGAGAAGGGAATCGTAAATATCACATTGGAAATCCCAAAACCGAAAGGTTCTCTTTCGTTGATCTCTCTATCCGGTGGTAGCAGACCGAATGTAGTCCCCGATTATGCGGAAATGGAATTGGAACTTTCGCGAGAGTTGATGAAAGAGGCGTTGGAGAAGATCAGCGACTACTGGGACAAAAACGTGAGCGTGAAGGTAGAAGGTTCGCGTGTGATTGCTAAAGCGGTAGGCAAGGCTGCCCACGGGAGCATGCCCTTTTCGGGTGACAGTGCATTAACGCGATTATTGCGCTTCGCACTGGAATTAGCCCCCCCTGAACAACAAAAAGAGTATTCGAATTTGCTTTATTTGACGCATCCTTCTGGTGTCGGACTCGGCATTCACGGAAGGGACGCAGTATCGGAAGACTTGACAACGAATATCGGAATCGTAACGAACGAAGGAGATCGCTTGCGCATCGTTGCCAATGTTCGTTATCCCGTAACTTGGAGTGGAGAGCAACTCAAAGAAAAATGTGAACGGTTTTTACACGAGAACTTTCCAGAAGCGAAAATCGTGGCATTCGACGATAATCCACCTTTGTATTTTCCGCTTGAGAAAGAGCCGGTTAAAACGATTTGCGATGTGGTGCGATTAGAGACCGGCGAAGACAAGGCACCTGGAGTGATGGGTGGAGGAACTTATGCGCGCGCTGTTCCGAATACGGTGAGTGTAGGAGCGGGATGGGAAGGCGATGGACCTGCACACGAACACGACGAGCGAATCAAAATCGAGCATCTTTTGAAGATGGCAAAAATTTATTGCCATATTTTTTATGCATTGGCTCATCGTGCAGCGAAGTAGGAACATATCGTAATAACAGAAACAGAGATAAAGTTGACCATATCATTCGTCATCCATCGTGTTTTTTTAGAATCTTGAAATAAATCTCCGAGAATGCTATCGAGAATCGAGCCGAAGAATCCGAGAGTCGTGAGAATGGGGATTAAATCTGTTCGCCCTACAAGAGACGCGGTGCTCGCGATGAAGGCGGCACCGAAAAAAGATGCGATGATTCCATGAGTAGAAACTGCGCCACTTTTTCCTGGAACTGCTGTTTCGAGTGTTGTGATTCGAAAAACTTTTTTGCCGAATGCAGCGCCTATTTCCGTTGCCCACGTGTCTGCTGTTGCCGATGCAATTCCCCCGATGAGAGCGGGGAAAAAAACAGGTTCATTCGTCCACAGAAAAAGCGCTGCGCAAATAGACGAAGGACCACCGTTTGCAAAAACTTGGATGGCGTTGCGAGGTTTGGCTTCTAATCCGAGTGTTTTTTTTCTGGCTTTTCCGATTCGGGATATAAGACCGGCGCTAAAAAAGAACATCAATAGAGGAATTGCGGTAGACCATTTTCCTGCTTCCCAAATCAGCCCCCCCACGATAGTAGCGGCGACAGCACCATCGAAGGTGAGAAGCCGCATTGCGAATGCCAAGAAAGAGATTGCCAGTGCGTAGAGCATGGAAGAATCATTATGGTGCTAATGTTGTATTTCGCGAAGGAGAAGGATTGTGAATATTCCGAATAGCAGTAAAACGAATTGTATGACCGAATCGAGAAAGGAACGATAGCGATGCAATGTGGGGACGATGTCGGCAGTGGCAATGTAAAGGAAACTCGCTCCGGCGAGAATCATAATGAAAGGGATTGCGCTTTTCAAAGGCTCTAAGAAGAAATATCCTAAAATTGCACCCACCAAAGTGCCCGAGCCGGAGAGGAAATTCAAAAGCAGTGCACGTGAACGAGAGTATCCGCTTTGCAACAACAACGCAAAATCGCTTACTTCTTGTGGGACTTCGTGCGCTATCGTTGCAAGAGAAGCGGCAATTCCCAAAGGGATCGAATGAAGGAAAGCCGCTGCAATCACGAAACCGTCGAGAAAATTGTGAAATGTATCGCCGACCAAAATCAGGGTGCCCGCAGTTTTTTCTTCTTGATGGTTCGTTTCATGGCGATGGCGCCAAATCACTGCCTTTTCTAAAAGAAAAAAAGCAAGATTCCCAGCAAAGTGATTTCGAGCGCTTTTTCGATTCCTATATTGTTCGCCGCTTCCGGCAAGAGTCCCAAAAAAGAAGCCCCTAATAACGTGCCTGCTGCGTAACTGATAAGTGACGGAAGGAGAATCTTTCGAGTCGTATCGGGAAACACCAAAAGTATCCCCGCTAAGGATATCGAACCCACGATCCCAATGAGGCTGAAAGCGATTAACAATGTCAAAACCATTGGAGGACACTATTTTGCATTTATTTCGAGGTCGTGGTTGCTGATTCGCTTTCTTACTTTCGAAGAAAAAGCACCAATTGAAACACCTCGCCGCTCTTCGATATTGCTGTAGAATAACGCACAAATGGATTTTCGACTCAGTCAAGAACACGAACTCATTCGTGAATCTGCGAAGAAATTCGCTGAAAACGAAATTCTGCCCAATATCCGAGAACGCGACCGCAACCACGAAGTCAAGCCGGATTTATTGAAGAAAATGGGAGAAGCAGGGTTCTTAGGAGTCGCATTGCCTGCGAAATATGGCGGCAGTGATTCGGATTACATTAGTTTGGGAATCGTATGTGAAGAATTCGAAAAAGCCGACACGAGTGCAAGGGTCGTTTTGAGTGTTCATTCTGCTTTGCACGCTCTCACACTTTTGCAATGGGGAAACAAAGAACAAAAACAACGACTGTTAACGCCTCTCGCGAAAGGAGAGAAAGTGGGTGCGTTCGCATTGACCGAACCCGATGCGGGAAGCGATGCCGTCAATTTGCGAACGCGCGCCGAAAAAGACGGAGATGTTTATGTACTGAATGGCGAGAAAACCTGGATTTCCTTAGCGAATTATGCTGATCAGTTTTTAGTCGTCGCTGTAACGAATCCTGATGCAAAACCGCGTCATTTAGGAATGAGTGCGTTTATCGTCGAAAGAAATCTTCCCGGATTTAGCAGTCGCCCTATACATGGCAAATTGGGGGTTCGCGCAGGGGACACCGGACAGATCTTTTTCGATAATGTGCGTGTTCCTGTCGAAAATCGTTTAGGGGAAGAGGGGGATGGGTTTCGTATCGCGATGAGCGCCCTCGACCATGGCCGTTATACAGTTGCGGCTGGAGCGGTGGGGATAATGCGTGCGTGTTTGGATGCCTCTGTCGCTTATGCACAAGAACGAAAAGTGGGCGGTGAACCTATCGGGAAAAAGCAACTCATTCAACAGATGATTGCGAATATGGTTGCGGGAATCGAGATCGGTACCCTTTTATATCAGAGAGTGGGATGGATGAAAAATGTCGGTCTCCGTCACACCCGGGAGGCATCGCTTGCGAAATGGGTGAATTGCAATAACGCATTTCAAGCGGCTCATGATGCCATAGAAATTCATGGGGCTTATGGATATTCCGATGAATTTCCTGTCGAACGGTATTTCAGAAATTCAAGAGGGGCGATGATTTACGAGGGAACTCGCGAAATCCATACCCTTTTGCAGGCTGAATATGCCCTCGGTTACCGTGAGGACAAACCATTGAAGAGAATGCTTCCCACGTATCCTTTCTCTGAAGACGTCTAATGGAATGACGAAAATCATAACGACCACGTAAAAAACGAAGATAAGATGAAGCAAGTGTGCGAGCTCGCTCGTCCTCGTATGAAAAAATGACTTACTATGCGAAAAATGACTTATATCGAAGAGGTACAATTTGTCATTCAACGCTTATCTGCAACAATACGAGTTCCCGATTCGAAGACATCTCGAATACAATGACCAGCCCTAAACCTGATAGAAGGAGTTCAAATTATCTATGAGTTTCCCCATGAAGAAGGAAGCGGTCGAACCTACTGAAGCCGGCACCGAGAGCCCAGCAGAACTCGTACGTCTTTTTCGCGAAATGCTTCGCATAAGGGTCTTCGAGGACCAATCTATCAAAGCATTTCGTGCGGGGCTCGCGGGGGGTTATTTACACGTGTACTCTGGCCAAGAGGCAGTTGCTGTCGGCTGGCTTTCATGCATTCGCAACGACGACCCTGTTATCACCGCCTATCGCGACCATGGTCACGCCCTATACCTGGGATGTGACCCGGTTGCAGTGATGGCGGAAATTATGGGTCGTACCGGTGGCCTGAGTCGCGGGAAGGGAGGTTCCATGCACCTCTATAGCGCTGCGCATAGGTTTTATGGAGGTTGGGGGATCGTCGGTGGACATACGGGAATAGGCGTTGGATTGGCATTCGGGACGAAATACAAGGGCGGCGACCAAGTTACGCATTTATTCATGGGAGATGGAGCAGTCAATGCCGGAATCCTCTACGAGGCTATGAACATGGCGTCTCTTTGGGATTTGCCGGTTGTGTTTATTGTCGAAAACAATCAATACGCAATGGGAACTCGAGTGGAATATCACTCGGCAGACCCGGAACTACATAACCGTGCCGCTGGATTTCGCATGGAACATGAACGAATCGATGGAATGGATGTTCTTCGAGTGCGGCGCGATGCGAAACGAATCATCGAACATGTGCGAAAAACGCAACGCCCTTATTTCGTCGAAATCATGAGTTATCGCTTCGAAGGACATGGTGCTGCAGACGTGGAGCAAACTCTCTATCGCTCGCCAGAAGAAATAGAACAAGCGAAGAAACGCGACCCGATACTTCTTTTGGAAAAGCATATGCTCGAACACGATGTCATCAACAAAGATGAACTCGAAAAAATTCGCAAAGAAATTCAGGAAGAAATGGAAGAAGTCTATAAAAAGGCAGCAGCGCTTCCGCATCCAGAACCGGAAGAAGTTTATCGGGATGTTTACACTGACATCGAACCGGAGAAAGGACACTGATGGCAGAAATCACTTATCGCGAAGCACTTCGTCAAGCACTCATCGAAGAGATGGAGCGAGACGAAAATGTGTTTCTTATCGGAGAAGACATCGGGAGATATCAAGGCAGTTTTCGTGTAACGCAAAACTTGATTAAACAATTCGGTTCGAAGCGCGTGGTGGATACACCGATATCGGAACCGGGCTTCGTCGGCATCGCGATGGGCGCCGCACTGCAGGGTTTGCGTCCTGTGGTGGAAATGATGACGATGAGTTTTTCGATTTTAGCATTCGACCAAATCATCAATCATGTTGCAAAAATACATTACATGAGTGGTGGGCAATTCAAAGTTCCTATGGTGATTCGAGGACCGGGGGGGTCAGCGCATCAGTTGAGCGCTCAACACAGTCATAGTGTGGAAGGCTGGTATGCGCATGTACCTGGTTTGAAAGTCGTCGCTCCTTCCACACCGGAAGATGCCTATGGGATGCTAAAGACGGCAATTCGTGACGATAACCCCGTGATTTTCACAGAGAATCCGAACCTATACGGATTGAAAGGTGAAGCCCCCACCGGCGACGATTTCACGATTCCATTCGGAAAAGCGGCAATACGCAGGTTCGGAGAAGACGTGTCTTTGATTGCATATTCTCGAATGGCGCATGTGTGTGCAGAAGCCGCTGCGGAATTAGAGAAAGAGGGAATATCCGCGGAAGTTATAGACGTTCGTTCGTTGATGCCTTTGGATTCGGAGACACTATTCGAGTCCGTGAAGAAGACGCACCGCGCTGTAGTTGTTTACGAGGATTGGAAGTTCGGCGGCTTCGGAGCCGAAATAGCGGCGAAGATTCAAGAGAGTTGCTTCGACGATTTGGATGCTCCCGTATTGAGAGTGGGGGGGCTGAACGTACCGATGCCTTATTCGAGGAAATTGGAACTCCTGTGCGTGCCGAATAATAACGATGTCGTAGAAAAGGTGAAAAGTTTGTTTTAAGGCGACTCGCTAAATTTATAAACCTCCCCAATTGCTCTTAGTCTGACAAGTCCACGAGTCCGGAAACCGTAAACTTTTCTTTTTAACAAGCAGGGAATTCACGCTTTTGTGGAGAATAATCTTTTTATGAAGAAAATCTCGCGTCGGCAGTTTGCAAAGGAATTAGGAGCTGTCTCGTTGGGAGCCGTTTTTTTGGGGAAAACCTCCCTCCAGCAGGGGCAAAAAGAGCCAGAAAGCCTCGAAGCCGATGTTGCCCGCTTGGAAGCCAAGTTAGCCGAGCCTTTATCCAAGGAGGCGCGCAAGTTGACAAAGGATGCGCTGCAATCGAACTTTAGGGCTTACGCCGCTCGTTGGAGATTCAAACTCCCCGAAAACAGCGAACCATGCACGATATTCGTCCCACAACCTTCAAAAAGGACACGACCATGATGAGCCCATTTGCCACGATTCAGGAAATGCACGATGCGATACGTAGCAAAAAAATTTCTTCGGTCGAATTGACGGAATCGTATTTAGCGCGTCTCAAAACTCTCGGGAAAGAGCACCACGCAGTCGTGGAAATAACGGAAGAGATCGCTTTGAAACAAGCGAGAGAAGCGGATGAGTACCTCGAGAAGAACAGACGAACGAAGAGTAAATTGCATGGGATCCCTTACGGAGCAAAAGATTTGCTGGCTACGAAAGGGATTCCAACGCGGTGGGGCTCTCCAGGGCATCACGACCAAGTTTTCGATTACGATGCTACGGTAATTCGAAAATTGCGAGAAGCCGGTGCGGTTTTAATCGGGAAACTCAGCATGATAGAACTTGCAGGGGGGGGAAATTACAACGTTGCTCATGCGAGCGATGTGGGTGCTTGCTTGTGCGCATGGGATAAAAAGAGATGGGCGGGCGGCTCGAGCAGTGGAAGCGGTGCCGCTACCGCTTTAGGTTGTGTGGGGTTCAGCATAGGAAGCGAAACGAGCGGGAGCATCACCTGCCCCTCGGCATTCAACGGAGTAACTGGTTTTCGCCCCACATATGGCAGAGTGAGCCGTTATGGAGCGATGGCACTATGCTGGACTTTAGACAAATTAGGACCGATGGCGCGTTCTGCAGAGTGTTGTGCAGAGGTGCTCACGGCAATTGCTGGACAGGATTCGCATGACGCGAGCACACTGCGAGAAAAATTATCTTTGGGAAAACGTCTCGGAAAACTAAGAATAGGTTTGTTGCCTGAGCAATTCACGCGAAATCGAGCGACGGCATGTGAGAAAGCATACAAAGAAGCGGTGGAAGTTTTCAAGAAATTAGGATATGAAATCGTAGACGTGAAGTATCCCTCCATGCCCTATTCTCTTGCGGTTGGGATTATCGTGGATGCGGAGGGGGCGAGCGCTCATGAAAATTTTATTCGCGGTCCTCGTTTGAAGATGCTGGCAGATATTAACCAAGTCGCAGGGCTTGCCGCTGCACTCGAAACGCCTGCTGTAGATTATCTATGGGCGATGCGATTTCGAAACGAGGCATTGAAAGCCAATGAGATTTGGGAAAAATGCGATTGCATTTTCACTCCGGTTTTCTATCATGCAGCCCCCCCTATCGACGAACCGTTCGACAAAAGTTTTCGAAATATGGGCGGGGATGGAGGTCCTGCGAATTTACTGGGATGGCCTTCGATGGCTTTCCCGATAGGTTTCGAAGACGGCGCTCCTTTGGGGGGGCAGATCATCGCTCCTGCGATGAGGGAAGATATTTGTTTCCATGTCGCGCGCGATTTCCAAAGAGAGACGAACTTTCATCGAACACATCCACCCGGGACGTAACCATCGAAGTTTCCATTATCGAAATACTTTTCCCAGCCATCTTCTGTTCCATGCAATTAAATAATAAAAAGCCTCTCCTAACCATATAAACGGGGGAAATTGCAAGAATCGCGCGATGCCCCCCCCATCCCGTTTTTTCCAATACGAACAATGAGGCTCTCGCACCACGTAATATCTTCCCATCGCTCGTGAGAACGTGCAACGCTTTTTCGCAAGCCTTTCGGAGAACTGGGTTCATCGGTGGCTCGGGTGCGGTTTGAAAGGGATAGATTTCGAAAATCCTCTCTCCGCCCCTTCGCCTGACCCAGGCGATAAACCGCTCGCAAATCGCTCAACCGCCTTCGTAAAAGAGAACATGCTTTTCGGGCATTTAATATGATACTTATCAGAAGCGAGGTTGTGGGTGAGGGGGTAATCTTTTTTCGTGCTTCATCCGAAACTGCCTTCGCCCGGTGCGGTTTTGCGAAAACTACTCGAAGAAAAAACCGTCATCGCGCCGGGAGTTTATGACGCAATTACATGCCTTTTGGCACAACAGGCTGGAGCGAAAGCCCTTTACATTACAGGAGCTGGTGTCACGAACAGTCAGCTAGGCGTGCCGGATATCGCGTTGATTACTCTCACAGAGATGGTGTGTCATGCGAGCGCAATCGCGGGAGTTTCGAAAGTGCCCATCATTTGCGACGCCGACACAGGCTATGGCGGAACGATGAACGTTGTTCGCGCTATTAGAGAGTTTGAAAATATAGGACTCGCAGGCGTGCATATCGAAGACCAGGTTCATTCGAAGCGCTGTGGACATTTAGAAGGGAAACAACTCGTCCCGCCAGAGGAAATGGCGTCAAAAATTCGCGCAGCAGTGAAAGCCAGGGAAGATCCTTCGTTTATGATTATCGCTCGGACGGATGCAAGAGGTGTAGCCGGCTTGGAAGAGGCTATCCATCGCGCTAAACTATATGTTCTGAGTGGTGCGGATTGTATCTTTCCCGAAGGCTTAGAGTCGAAAGAAGAATTCGCCCTTTTTCGCAAAGAAGTTCCCGGCTTGCTCATGGCGAATATGACCGAGTTCGGGAAGACTCCTTTGATCTCCGCAAAGGAATTCGAGGAGTTGGGCTATAGCCTCGTGATTTTCCCGATGACGGCGTTTCGAATGGCTGCGGAAAGCGCGCGTCGAGCATACGAAACTGTGTTACATGAAGGTACGCAGGCTTCTATCTTAGATAAAATGATGACTCGTGAAGCACTCTATCGGCTAATCGATTACGAAGCGTACAATGCGCTCGATAAAGAAATTGCAGATGAAGTTCAAAAACTTAGCAAGGAGAAAAAATAATGGCATCGCAGACTTATAGCCCAGGACTCGAAGGAGTTATCGCTGGTGTCACGAAGCTGAGCGACATAGATGTAGAAAAGTCGCTGTTAATGTATCGAGGATATAACGTACACGATTTGGCGAAAGAAGGATGCTTCGAAGAGACTGCTTATTTACTATTTTACGGAAAACTGCCAACGAGGAGGGAATTGGATGATTTTCAAACAACTCTTTCGGAAAATCGTGATGTTCCTCAGTTCGTATACGAGGCAATGTCGAAGGTCCCAAGGAATGCGCATCCTATGGACCAACTCAAAGTAGGTGTGCAGACTCTTGCACCGAGTGACCCGGATTATTCGGCAGACCCGACAGACCATGAAGCGAATTTGAGAAAAGCGATTCGGCTTACCGCAAAGATGGGGACACTCGTTGCCAATGGATGGAGAATTGCACATGATGAACAGCCAATCCCCCCCAATCCGGAATTGAACACGGCAGCGAATTTTCTCTATATGCTTTTCGGTAAAAGAGCGGACGATTTTGCGGAAAAGGCGTTGGATACCTCGTTCGTTTTATATGCGGAGCATGGCTTTAATGCTTCCACTTTTTGCGCTCGAGTCACAGTCTCGACGTTGAGCGATATTTATAGCGGAGTCGTTTCTGCTATTGGAACCCTGAAGGGAAGCTTACACGGGGGGGCAAACGAGAAAGCTATGGAAATGCTTCTGGAGATCGGAGACCCTGCGAATGCAGAAACTTATATAAGAAACGCCCTTGCGAAGAAGAAAAAAATTATGGGATTCGGACATAGGGAATATCGCATTAGCGATAGTCGCGCGGGAATTATGGGAGAGGTCGGCAAAGAAGCTGCACGAAGAAGCGGAAACGAAAAGTGGGCACAAATTGCCGACATCGTCGAGCGTGTCATGAAAGAAGAAAAAGGTCTTTTCCCGAACGTGGATTTCCCTGCGGCGTATGCGTATTATTCCTTGGGAATTCCCATTCCGCTTTACACGCCGATTTTTGCAGTATCGCGAATCACGGGATGGTCAGCGCATATTATCGAGCAATTGGACAATAATAGAATTATCAGACCGAAATGTATTTATGAAGGAGAGCCGTTACGTGCATATGTTCCGATTGAAGAGAGAGGATAAGAGAGGTTTTAGGCATCGTTGCATCAATCGTGAGCTCCAAACAACGATTCGTAAGCGTGAAAACCGATAAATAACGATGTATGCGTTGAACTTTTATCCCGAGTTGTATGCGGAAGCGTTGCGCACGCATCGCAAAACGGTGACGATTCGCTTAGGGGATAAATCCTATAAATACCGAGAAGGCGAACTCGTATGGGTAACGGTCGGTCCTCGTTTCGGTCTGCGCCAAAAATTATATACAGCGGTTATAGATAGAGTGGAATTGAAAACGATAGGTGATTTGAGCCGCAGAGATATCGAACGAGAAAATCCAGAATTTCGTACTCCCGAAGACGTTCGCAATCTGCTTCAACGTATTTATAACGAACAGATTTCTTTGGAACATTTAGTTACTGTAATTCATTTCAGCGCCGTTCAAGAGTGAGAATTCAAGAGTGAGAATTCAGTTTTCGATAATGAAAATTTACTGTTTCGTTCTTCTGGGATAGAGTAAAGGGAATTAACGGGCAAGCATTACATCGGTCTCTTTGAAAACGACAGTAACTTTGTCTCCGACGCGAAGCCTCAATCTGCGCACGCTATTGTGCGTGATTACGCTTACAATTTCCTGCTTATCCGGCAACTCGACGACGACCTCACACTGAACGTCATCACAGGTGATTTCCTTAACGATTCCCCTTAAACGATTTCGGGTGCTGAGTTCCATTCCGGGAATTTCGAGAGGTGGTTGGGTTTTCTCATCACCTCCTAACATCTTTCTGCGAATTTCGACCAGTGTTTCCGGGTCGTACCATCTCCATCCTCGCCAATCCCTTTCAGGTGCCGGAATCTTTCCGCTACGCTCCCAAAGAGCGAGAGTTTTCGTGGTTACACCTAATGCCTCTGCTGCCTGCTTGCGAGTAAGTCGCCCAGAATCTTTCATTCTTTTTCCATAGGAAAGATACCTACACTTATAACTTTTCCTCTCTTCTCGCTGCTTTTTCTATCAATTTCTCTCTTTTGTCATGCCTCTTTTTCCCGCGCGCAAGTGAGATCTCGACCTTCACCTTCCCATTCCGGAAATAAACCTTAGTAGGAATCAATGTCAACCCTTTTTCTTCGATTCTTCTCCGTAAGCGTTCGATTTCTTGCTTGTGCATGAGAAGTTTTCGCGGTCTTTGCCTTGGAGGAGCATATGCCCGTGCTTGTTCGTACGGTGCGATATCCATGTTTTCCAACCACAACTCTCCGTCAACCACCCGGCAATATGCACCTGTAAAGTTAAGCTTTCCTTGCAAAATACTCTTCACCTCCGCACCCTGAAGCGCGATCCCCGCCTCGTAGGAATCGAGGATTTCGTAATCGTGCCTCGCACGCCGGTTGATGAAGACCGGCAGCGATTTCGCCTTGGAATCGGAGGGGGACGGCATAGGAACAGATTTTACGCGCTAGAACTTTACAAGGTACTCTTTTCTACCGTGCTGCTTTTTCCGCGCCTTGCCGCGCTGTCGTATCTTATGCCGATTTTTATGCTTTTGCTTTTATTAGGTCTCTCGAGCTGTACGCCGCCTCGAAAAACGGAAGAAATCGCCGAAGACCTTGCGAAGGAACTCGCTAACCGTCGCACTCCCCAGGCGAGACTCAGACCCTTTATTCCTCCACGCATTAAAATCACCCCGTCTCCGAAAGAACGCAATCTCGACAAAATACGAGAGGCTTCTGCTCAAATCAAAACCTTGCAGGTTAAGGACGTGATATTAGGAAGCGGGAAAATCGCGACGGAAGACTCTACGGTATTTATCAACTATGTCGGTAGGCTTCCCGATGGCACGATTTTCGATTCGAATCTTTTGCAATCGAAGCCTGCGTTGCGTTTCACTATTGGAAAGGGCACCGTGGTCAAAGGGCTGGAAATGGGTGTTTCGGGTATGCGCGTAGGCGGCGTTCGCACCATAACAATCCCCCCCCAATTGGGATATGGGAACAAACCGCCCGTGGGGAGTGGAATCCCACCGAATGCTGCTCTTATATTCGATGTGGAACTCGTTTTCGTAGCCGAACCGGAAGGAGCATAAATTGTTAGAGATTCGAAATCTGCACGTTTATTACGGCGCGATTCATGCGCTCAAAGGTTTGGATATCGATGTTTATGCCGGTGAAATCGTTTCCATCATCGGTTCGAATGGAGCGGGGAAAAGTACCCTTTTAAGAACGATATCGGGGTTAATCAAGCCTCGCGAAGGCACGATTCGTTTCGAAAGCAAGGACATTACGGGGGCGCCCCCCCATCGAGTCGTGCAACTCGGGATCGTTCATGCACCAGAAGGAAGAAAGATTTTTACGAATCTTACGGTAGGAGAAAATCTTTTGCTGGGCGCTTATGCCCGAAAAGACCCAGAAGTTCAGAAGGACTTGGAAATGGTGCTGAATCGTTTTCCGCGTCTTCGTGAACGGTTCAATCAAAGTGGAGCCACGCTCAGCGGGGGGGAACAACAAATGCTCGCCATCGGTCGAGCGCTTATGGGTCGTCCCAAACTGCTTTTACTGGACGAACCGAGTTTGGGTTTAGCGCCTAACTTGGTTACAGAGGTTTTTCGCATCATCAAACAAATCAATGAGGATGGAACGACGGTTTTGCTCGTAGAACAAAATGCACATCGCGCTTTGGAACTCGCCAATCGCGCCTATGTTTTAGAAACAGGCAGAATCGTTTTGACTGATACGGGGAAAGCCTGCTTGAATAATCCAAAAGTTCGGGAGGCGTATTTAGGAGCATGAAAGTGGCACTTTCGGTGCGAATCGAGCCGATGCAGGTTTCTCATTTACCTCGTGTTCATGAAATCGAAGAGAAGACGAATCCTACCCCTTGGTCTTTACGCTCCTTTCGTTCGGAATTGGATAACCCTCAGGCTTCGTATTTCGTAGTGATCGCAAAAGACGAAATTGTAGGTTTTGCAGGATATTGGAGAGTCATAGACGAAGCCCACATTACAACGATTGCCGTCGATCCGAATTATCAAGGAATGGGAATCGGGAAAAAGCTCCTTGCGCACCTCTTGAACGATGCTAAAGAAAAAGGACTGAGGTGCGCGACCTTGGAAGTGCGAGCGAGCAATTCTCGAGCCATTGCGTTATATGAAAAATTCGGCTTCGTACGTTGCGCCACCCGAAAACGCTACTATTCTCATAATAATGAAGATGCCGTCGTAATGTGGCTGTATAATCTTCATGAAAAGAAGTGGAATACTTAGACGGCATCGTTTTGGGTATCGAAACGAGTTGTGATGAAACTTCCTGCGCTTTGGTTCGTGGGAGGGAAGTTTTATCGAATGTCGTAAGTTCTCAAGCGGCGCTTCACATGAAGTGGGGAGGAGTCGTTCCGGAAGTTGCAGCTCGTAAACACACCGAAGCGTTATTGCCTGCGCTCGAGCGGGCTTTCGAAGAAGCGCATGTTTCTTTCGATGAAATTCGTGGAATCGGCGTAACGAATCGTCCTGGATTGGTGGGGGCATTGGCTGTAGGTGTCGCAGGCGCAAAAGCGTTATCTCTGGCATGGAAAGTTCCCATGCTCGGCGTGCATCATTTGGAGGCGCATATTCTCTCTCCCCTTATGGCAGAAGATGTGCCTTTTCCTCATGTTTGTTTATTGGTTTCGGGGGGGCATACGGAATTGATTCTCGTTCGAGGGGCGGGGATGTACGAAAAATTGGGGGGGACGATCGACGATGCCGCAGGAGAAGCCTTCGATAAATGCGCAAGGGCTATGGGTCTCGGATTTCCGGGAGGACCCGCTATTCAAAAAATCGCTGAAAAGGGTGATCCGCATCGCTATAAACTCCCAAGAGGGCTTAGCGACCCCAACATGAATTTCAGTTTTGCCGGTTTGAAAACGGCGGTGCTGAAACTTATCGAGAAGGAGAAAGATTCTTTAGACGTGCCCTCTTTAGCCGCTTCTTTCGAAGAAGTCGTGACTTCGGTCCTGGCGGAAAGAACCTTCTATGCGTGCAAAGAAACGAATGCCAAAGCCGTCACTTTAGTTGGAGGTGTTGCCGCGAATCGAAGGCTTCGTTCCAAGATGGATGAGCTCTCTAAGCGATACGATATAGGCTTTTTCGCAGCCCCGCTTTCTCTTTGCACGGATAATGCTGCGATGATTGCTCATGTCGCTGCTTGGCGTTTATCATTCGGAGAAAGAGACGATTTGGACATGGAAACCTTGTCTTCAGCCCCCCTTCCCGGGTTGCAAGCTACGGGAATCGTGTCAGAATGAGTCATCGTGGGCTCGGGAAAAGAGAATCTGCATGACTGTGGAAGGAGCCATTCGTTTGGGAGATAAAAAATGAAAGAAACCGAAGAAAAAAAAGAAGAAAAGAAATTTGTGATTAACGCTCAGGTGATAGGGATTTGGCTCGTAATGCTTGCTGTGATCATCACGCTTTTGTGGCAGATGTTCGCTTTGCGTGCAGCAAGAAACGACCTCGAGAAGCAAGAAGCCGAATTCGCTTCGAAGATGGACGAAATGAAAAAGCAGAGTGCTATCGTGTTAGCGGAGAATTTAACGACGACTTTCGGCACGCTGCTTGCTCTCGATACGACTCCTACGAAAGATTATATCAAAAACATTTGTGATGCTCTCGCAAGAAAAGGTCCCATAAAAACGCTTATCATCACCGATGTCGAGGGTCGAGTTGTTGTAACGAGCGACCCGAGCGAAGAAGGTTTTAAAACAGAAATGGCGAAAGTGACGGTAAGCGAAGCACGTGAAGGAGATATGTGGGTGATCACTCGCCCAATAATTCAAAACAATATGAGAGTCGGAACCTTGCGGATAAAGGTGAAGTGAAGATCATCCATAACTCAGTCTTTAGTTTCTTTGGCGCCCTGATTGTAGCCTCCGGATTGTCCCGTCGAATGTCGTATTCGTTACAAAACCTCGACGAATGCATGCCTTGTGAAAAATTCCTATTGAAAAATTATGTAAAATATCATTGCCTCCCAAATGAATCGGCAAAAACGACCGAAAAAGTTAAAAGGAACCATGAAAACACCTATAATTCACGCTCTGACGGTTGCGGGTCTTCTCGTCCTGTCCGGCTGCGGGGGAAGCGGGGGGCTCTCCGGCTCCGAATCCTCTGCTGGCACGGTAGGGGTTTTTCTCACCGATAGTTTCCGCGATGATTACGAACACGTGTGGGTGAGGATTTATAAAGTCGAAATGCGGGATTCGGAAGGCATATTCCGATCGGCGTACGAGAGCACGGAAGGAGCATTGCAGGACTTGAAATCTCTGCGAGATGAATGGGGGGGAAAATTCGCTCATCTTGCAAATGCTTCTATGCCACCAGGAACCTACGACCAAGTTCGAGTTACATTGAAAGACGAAATCGGATTGATTCGCAAAGGTGAAACAAAGGGAGAACTGAAACATTTTACGAAAACAATCCTCGATGCAGGGGATGCAGTGATAACCTTCGACCTCAATCCGCCGCTCGTTTCTCCTTCAGAAGAAAACAAAATCATCATCGATTTCGATCTCGAAAAATTCTCTCTCGATAACGAAGGAAATGTAGTTCCCGTGCTTCGACAAGGTGATGATACAGGCTTCGAAAATCCAGAAAGACACGAAGCGCAGGAATATCACGGAATCGTAACGAGCCTCGAGTCGGGTTTCTTTTTGCTCGACCTCGTGGAAAGTGGATTAATCAAAGTTCTCTACGATGACGCCGCGCTTCTATCCGAAGAAGTGCCTGCCGAATCATCGCAAGAGCAGAATATACCGTTGAAAAATGGACAATCCGTCGAGATCGAAGGTAAATACGACCCTACACGAAATTCTGTCCTCGCAACCGCCATACGTGTCAGTGAAATCGAAAAACCTGCAGGGGGGGTAGAACTCTCGGGAATCGCACAAAGCGTAGACACCCAAACGAATGCTCTTATATTGACAAAGTTACAAAATCCTCGAGGTTTCACCCCGAAGGAGACCACAGTGAAGGTCATTTGGGATGACAAAACACTTATGCGACGAGGGAATGAAATCGTGAAGGGAGATTCGCTATCGGAAAATACCGTTTTGAAGGTGGTTGGCATTTATGACGAAAAAACGAATACAATCCATGCAACATACGTCTTCATCAAAACGAATACACTAAATAACAAGGATGGATTGAGCATGAATATGGAACCCTGTGACCGAACCGACGAAGAATGGAAGAAACTCCTAACTCCAGAGCAATATCGCATTCTCCGAGAGAAAGGCACCGAACCTGCCTTTACGGGAAAGTTTTGGAACAATAAAGAAAAGGGAGTTTATATTTGCGCTGGATGTGGGGAAGAATTATTCGCCTCGGAGACGAAATTCGATTCGGGAACGGGTTGGCCGAGTTTTTGGGATGTATTGGATAGCGGAAAAGTCGAATTACGTGAGGATTTGAGTCATGGTATGCGTCGTACAGAGGTCGTATGTGCAAAATGCGGCGGGCACTTAGGTCACCTCTTTTCAGACGGTCCTCAACCGACCGGTAAGCGCTACTGCATCAACTCTGCAAGTCTCGACTTCAAAAAGAAAGAGGATAAGCCTTAAAACGCAGGTACATTCACGATTGAGGATTCGAAAAATTTGCTCAAGAGTGAACCTTCGAGGTTCTCATCCCCACTAATATTGTGGAGGCAATCTCCAAAGGAGGATATCGAAAATGGCGATTTTAACTCTCGTAGCAATGGCGATGTTTCTCCAATCCGGAGTAATCGAAGCAAGACTCCACTTCAAGGAATTAGGTGGGCAGGGCGTCGAAATGTTCCGTCCGTCGAGCATTTCCGGTTCAGCGCCCATCTTCGAAACAGGTTTTCCGTATGCTAAAGAATACACACTACCGAAGATAGAAAATCCTATTTTCTTTCAAGTGGTTTTCAAAGATCGGGAAGAATTTACGTTCGGTGTGATGCCTAAGCCTAAACAGAATATGCCCCCCCAAAAGATATGGGTAGATTGGAATAGCGACAAGAAATTTACTTCTGAGGAAGCAATTCCGCTCGAAAAACACCGACCGAAGTGGGAAGGGTGGTATTGTTACGGTCCCGCATTCATACCTGGATACGATAATAAGACTTCGGTACGTGTTTGCTTCGTTTTGGCTCAGGATGTTTGCTTTTTTATTTACCCTGACGGGATTTATGAGACAGAAATCGCGCTCGGCAAAAAAACTTACAAGATTGCCCTCGTTGACATGAACACGAACGGAAGGGTGAGCGATATTTATGCATCCCCGTATAATCAAAACTCGACGAGCGATTTCATTTTCATCGATTACAATGGCGATGGAAAACTCGAATGGGAAAACGTTGCTATGTCGAACTACGAAGGGTTTCCGATTTCCCCTCTTATTCAATTGCCTGACGGTGGACTTTACAGCATAGATTTCGACGATAAGAATCATTCTTTAAAATTCAAACGAGAAAAAGGTACTTTGGGAAGAGTTAAAACGAAGGGCGATTCCTTGGTCGTTCTTTCTGGACGAAGAGGCACGCTTTGGATGCGTTCGGTTAATGGCGGCTTTTCGCTTCCCATCGGTAGATATGCGATAGATTATGCGCGTGTGCAATATCCGACTCCGCGGGAAGAATGGATGATAAACGTTTCGAAGAGAGACGGTAGGGATCTAATCGTCGAAGCAGGAAAGACAACCGAGTTGCCAGTAGGACCACCGTTCAAGTTATCTCTGCAAGTCGACGAATTTAATCAGAAACACTTCTTCAAATTTTCTCTCTCGGATAGTTATGGCAATATGGTAGTGAACATTCAGAAAAAAACAGGTGTTCGTCCACCCCCACCGAGATTGCAGATTGTCAATGCTGATGGAAAGGTGCTCGATTCGCCAGAAGTTCACTATGGCTGAGGATTCATATGCGCGGTGTCGTGGACACCGAAGAACGGAATGTCTGGGAAATTAACGGCTATCGCAACATGGGACCTTGGTCCATTCGGAAAACTCGAAGCAAAAAGAGAGTTCACTGTCAAGAGGGTGCGGAGGTGAAAAAGAAATAAGATAAATTCCGATGATTTCAATCATAAAAAGAAAGAAGATTTCTTAATTAGATTTTGTCGCTACTCTCATGTTTTTGGTGTTTTCTCGTACTCGGTAAATCCATGTTACATTCCGTTCGCTCGATACATCTCTTCGATGATTTCCAGAATCGTCACCGCCTCTTTCAGCGTGCACCCTTTTCCAGTGACCTCGCCTCTTAGTCTTTTCGCGAAATCCTCCATTTCGAACAAATAATTCTTGTCTCCGTCGAAATCCATCTCCGACCATTCCTTCCACCCTGCTCCTTTGGATGGTGAATACAATTTCCACCATGGAGGATGAATTCCGAGTTTCAGCGTCCCTTCCATTCCATATAATTCGATATCCCATGTCGTAATCCAGTCGTTGACTTCCCAACCGCAACAATCACCGGCTATCAAGGCATCCCCGAATCGGAATAAGAACGCCCCGGAATCTTCGAATGGATGTTTCGGAACGTTTTCCAGTTTCAAGATTTTCGAGAGGTGGGAACTGGGCTTTCCTAAAAACAGAATCAATAAATCGAGCATGTGACAAAAATCGAGATAGACTAAGCCCCCCCTATCGAAGGGATTGCAGAACCATGGGTCGGTCAGCCAGGGAGACATCACCGCAACATGGAAACGACCAGTAGTGATGCGCCCAACCCCCCCGTTTTCGATAATATTCAATGCTTCTTGCACCGATGGTGAATAGCGGAGATGGTAACCGACTTGGCAGAAAACGTTATTCCTTTCTGCCTCTTGGGAGATGGTTTTCAAAGTCGGTAGGTCATGCGCTCCGGGCTTTTCGAGAAGAATCGCTTTCCTTTCACGAATTGCGGATAAAGCATATCTCGCATTTTCGTGATTCGTGCTTTCGATAATGACGAAATCGAGATTCGCACGAAGAAGTTCTTCCTCGTTCGAGTAAACCTTAGCGCCGGTTTCTTCTCCTAAACGTCGTGCGAGTGTAACATCCGCATCGTAAATCCCCACCAATTCGATTTCATCGAGAGTTTGTATCGCTTTCAATCTCCCCGAAAAATGGGGATGGGAAACTCCGAGCGCTCCTCCGCGCAGTTTCGAACTCATCTTCCCATTTGCTGCAACAGTTTTTTCGCGGAATTACTATAAATTCCGTCCGGCGCTAATTGAAGATATTTCTTCAAATGTTCCGAAGCCTCTTTCGACTTTCCGGTTTTAGCGAGGAGGGAACCTAAATGATAGTATGCATCGGGAAGCACGTTCGGGTCTTCGATAGCCTTTTCGTATGCGGAGATAGCTTCGTTTTCATTCCCGGCAGCGAGCCATGCAGCCGCAGCGTTCGACAAAAAAATACCTTTGCCATCCGGGTTGAGTTCCGCGGCTCTCACGAAATAAGGGGGGGCTTCTTCGTATCTGCCCATTTGAAATAAAGTAGAGCCGTAGTTGTTCCAATAGGATGCCTCCTCCGGATCGAGGCGCATTGCCATTTTCCATGCATTTAGTGCATCGTCGAATTTTTTTGCACCGACCGATGTAAGGGCTAATGATGCCCAGAGGGGGGCTTGACCCGTATCCCATGCAAGAGCATTCCGAAAATGCCCCGCCGCTTCGTCATAACGCCCTTCGTTCAGCGCTTTTTGCCCTGCTTCGAAGGCGTTTTTGAGCCCTGCAGATCTTTCCTCTTTGTTCAAACTCGGTGGATAGTAAAGTGTGATTTCGTTTTTTCCTTCTTCGATCAAAATGTTGAGGATAAAGAATTCTTCTTTATCTTTTTTGATTCTAATTCGATAAGAGCCCGGCTTGACATCGGAAAACTCGAAATGACTCGTATCTTTCATCTTTTGTGAAATTTCCGCCCCGGGAGTTAGCAAAGCGATTTCCCATTCCGAAGGAGACGCGCTAGGCCAGATTATCGAACCAGAAACACTGGCTTGAAGAACCACGCTGGATAGAAGAATGACCCCGTTCATGAAAACCTCCTTACAACATGAAAAAGTAAGATACCCGCTTAATTTCCTCGCACAAAACCACCTTTCACTGGATCCGTTATTTTGATTGTATTTTATTCACTGCTTTGGCGTGCCAAAATAGGCGGATGCTTCGTCTGGTTTGGGTGCTTCCAGGGGTTATCCTTTTAGGTTGGATGGGTTGCGGGGAAAAGCCGGCAGAGTATGGCGGAGAACTCCCTAAGCAGGTCTACGGGAGGGTGATTTCATTGAGCCCGAGCATTACCGAACTCATGGCGATGCTCAATCTCGAAAAAATTCTTATCGGCCGCACCGCTGTGGACGATTCTCCGCAAAGCATCGTGGACATCCCCATCGTGGCGAACCCGAGACCCGATTTCGAGCGAATCATGGCAATCCGCCCCGACCTCGTCCTGGCTGATAAGCATCTACTCAATCCAGCAGACGAAAAACGATTGCGAGAACTGAATCTCAACCTCAAAATCATCGAAATCGATTCGGTGGAAGATTGGAAACGAACCGTACTAGAGTTAGGGAATCTGTTTTTAGAGCAGTCGCTTGCGAGTAGGAAAGTAGATGAAGTAGACGAGGCGATAGCGAGGGCAAAAAGCGACCCGATAGAACCTAAGCCTAAAGTGCTTGTCGCGATGGGAGGTTCGCAGCCATGGGTTGCCGGGACGGATTCTTTCCAAGCAGACGTTGTCCGTAACGCGGGTGGTGAATATGTCGGACCCAAAGCAGATAAATTCGTGCAAGTGACTCCTGAACAAATCATCGCATGGAATCCGGACATCGTCTTCGTGAGCGACGACCCATCTATGTATTACAAAGACAAAGCCTGGTCATTGACGGAAGCAGGCAAACGCAAAAGAATCATCGGAGTGAAAGCGAATTTGATTCTTCGCCCTGGCGCTCGTGTAGCGGATCTAATCGATTCCTTATACGGAGAGATGAAGAGGCAAATGAGCGGAGGCAGAACTTAAGTGATGCGTGCTGAAATCGGAATATTCGGCGGCTCAGGATTTTATTCTTTGATAGAGAACGTTCGTGAAATTAAAGTAGATACACCTTACGGACCACCGAGCGATTCGATATTTTTGGCGGAGGTACATAAACGTAAAATAGCGTTCCTTCCCAGGCACGGACGAAGACACGACATTCCTCCACACAAAATCAATTATCGAGCGAATGTCTGGGCTTTCAAATCTTTAGGAGTGAAAGCCGTAATCAGTCCTTGTGCGGCAGGCAGTTTGCAAGTACATGTGAAACCGGGAGATTTCGTGCTCTGCGACCAGTTCGTTGACAGAACACATGGTCGCATCGATACTTTTTACGATGGGCCAATCGTCTCGCATATTAATTCTGCAGAGACTTATGACCCGACATTACGCAAAATCGCAGCGGAAACTCTTTCCGAACATGGAGTTTCTTTTCACGAAAGGGGAACTGTGGTCGTTATTCAAGGTCCGCGTTTCAGCACGAAAGCGGAAAGCAAATGGTTTTCCGAGCAAGGGTGGGAAGTAATTAACATGACGCAATATCCAGAAGTCTACTTATGCAGAGAATTAGGAATGGCTGTTGTCAATATATCGCTCATTACGGATTACGATAGCGGAGTAATAACGGGAACACCACCGGTTAGCGCTGCCGAGGTAATCGAAATGTTCACTCGAAATTCCGAAACGTTGCGAAACGTTGTTTTGGAGATGATCGGGAAGTTTCCGAAGGATTTGGATTCGTTGGGAGCTGCGAAGGCTTTAGATTTTGCCCGCGGAGATGCCCACGTCGCTACTTCGGAAGATGTTCGTTTGCATGAAATACGCTTCTGAGTAGTGAAATGAAGGAAAAAGGAAGAGAACCTCTATGATTGTTTTCTCCATTGCATCGCTCGTAATCGGCTTCACTCGACCATCAGCCCCCCCTCAAGCAGGAGAATGGGTTACTCTCGGTGAAATCACGGTCTTCGGTCAAACCGATCCCGACGGGCGGAAATTGCCCCCCCGTAAAGTCCCCATTCGGTTTCCAGTAAATTTTCTTCCCGCGCCAGACGAAACGATGCCGCATTTAAAGGCTGAAGGATACAATCTCCTCCTCAACGAAGCGGGAAATATAGGAAGAGCCTATCGAGACAAAGGCGGTTGGGAGGAATTCAAAGCGCTTTACCAGGAAGCGCAAAAAAGAATTCAAGAAGGTAAAGCGAATGTTTGGAAATGTAAAGCAGTCGTCTTTAGGAGAACAGACGTGCTTTACAAAAGAGAAGATGGCGTACTCGAGCCTCAGCGAAACTATGTATCCGAATCGGACTTGAATTTTTGTTTGGAAACCTTCGCGCGGTTCAAAGCGTTAGTCGAAGCGTTTACTCGGGGGGCGCTGGAAATGCAAATTACCGTGAGTATCGAAGAGGAGCCGATTACGGGTTATTACGAACGTGACCAAGTTTGGACGCTCGACCCGCGTGAGGCAGGTTACGAGTATCTGCGTGGACGTTTCAATTTCGGCGATTTCGATTGTATTTTATACATGTTCCATCCCGGAACGACGCGTTCCTTCAGTTTCGGCGGCACAGCGGGTCGTACGAATAACGCGACACAAGCCTATGTGATTCTTTCCAACGGAAGGGAATTCGGGAAGCGCATCGGTCACACCGAAGCGATGCTTCACGAATGGTATCACCAAATCGAAGACACGTATTTTCATTATGGTTTCGGAGGGCGAGAATGGTCGTGGCTGCCCTGGCTTCATAACGCATCGCAAAACGGTTATTCCACAGACGAAGTCGGATATTCCGGCTGGTTTTCGTGGCTTCGAGATTTGATGCAGAACAGTGTCACCGAAGAAATGTGGAAGTTATTGAGCAACCGTAAAGAACCAGATTGGAAAAACGCCATCCGCCAGACTCGAAGATGGAAGAATGAAGAATATAAATGGAACGATGTGCGCGATTCGCCTTGGCAAAAACTTCCGTTTCTTACTCCTGAGGATATCGCGAAAAGATTAGGAGCCTCGAAAGTCGAGATTCGAGCAGAGGAATCAGCAGTTCTATTTATCCCAGAAGGGTTCGATGCGAAGACACCGATTCTCAAAGACATCGATTTAGACGATTTCACTTTGAACAACGAATTGCAATTTGCAAAAGAAGCGATGGCTCGAATCGGAAACAACCAGCGCGATTTAATTTTCATTCGTTGGAACGTTGCCGATTTCGTTCTCCGCAATTTGTATAACGAAAACGGTGAAGAACCTAAAGTCTTAGGTTATATCAGCGTGGATGGAAGAGTCATGCTTGTAGCAGAAACGAAACCTCTGCCCGATACTCTATGCGAAACGAACACGCTCGCGTTAGGAAACGAAAGAACAAAAATATTCGTAAAAGCACGCGGAGAATATCTAAAAGGCGAAGAGGCTTCCGTTTCCTTCCGGTCTGGATCGAATGACATACGATATGTCGTAACGGATTGGGAAGGAAAGGTGATTCCTTTCGAAGCAAACGGAAATCTGTCTATAAGTTCATTAGGAGTCGGAACGCATTTTTTGAAAGTTCAGGGAATTCTTTCGAATGGAGAGCGGATAGAGAGGCCGTTCGTTATTCGAGTTATCGAACCGATTCGTGCGAAACTTCAAGACGTGGGAACGAGAAGAATCTCCGGTTCCGATTTCGAATTGAAACTCTTTTTGAAAAACGGAAGCAAGTCGTCTCGCGTAAAGCTCACCCCGATTCTTCCTGATGGATGGAGCATAGAAGGATTTCCGCAAGAGATTTCGTTGGATGCATATGAGCAAAAAGAATTGCGTGCAAAAGGGAAAGTTTCCAGCGAAGTTCGTGATGGCAAAGCCACGATTCGACTCGAGATCACCGCAGACGCTTATCCTGGAAGCGTGAAAACAGAAGAATTAATCCTTTCCCGTGAAACAGGCAAGACCTTGAAACATGACGCTTTCGAAATGGGAACAGAAGGTTGGGATGCGGAAAGAGAAGATTCCGGCGGCTGGACGGTTCGAACGGTAGAGGGGGGGGTACAAGGAAAATGTTTGGAAATAGAAGATTCCGGCGGAGTGCGATGGGGAAGAGTAACCGCATTCGGTTTCTATCGCGCTGGGAAAAGAGATCCCGAAGGAATGGGTTATGAAACATCCTCTTATCCTTATCTCGATTTTTATTTCAAAACCGATTCGGTGCAAAGTCTCGGCTTGGTAGTGACTCTTCACCAAGGTAAGCGCTATGTGATTATGCTAACGGGACCGTATCAGGAGCAGTGGGGCGAAAGTGTTCAATTACCGAGAGCGAAATTCATTCCGAATGGAGAGTGGCAGCGCATCGTTTACCCATTGCACGAAGAATTGACAAAAGTCGCCGGAAAAGGACCACATTACGTAGTAGATATCTCACTCGGAGATACACGCACATTCAGTAGCAATCAATATCGCTCTTCGAATCGTTTCCAACATTATGTTGACGAATTCCGCATCACTCGAGAAGCAGACCTTTCAGCCAATACGACCGTTAACGACCCAGATGCAGAAATCAACAAAGAAGGAGACCCGAATTCTACTAACGCAGACGACAGAGCGCGTGCCTGTGCGAATTTGCCGGAAAATGCCCCCCCTGAACGCATTGCTCAAATTCGCAAACTCATCGAAGATAAATCTCCTTTGGTGCGATTGAATGCCACTGCTGCATTTACTCGTATCAAAGACGCCGATTCGATTCCGATGCTTATACAAAGAGTAAAACTCGACCCCGACCCTGGAGTCGCTCTACAAGCAGTAAAAGCCCTCGCTTTTCAAGATACACCCGAGGCTTGGGAAGCGATAGCCTCTTTTACGAGGCTTCACCGCTACGGCGAAGAACCACTTTCCGAGGCAGCCTTGCAGTTGAGCAAAAAAGGAAACCCCGAATATAGAAAGGACATCTCCATCCTGTTGGCTGCACGCTCATGGAAGACAAGGCGAGATGGAGCGAAAGCGCTGGGAAATTTTCAAGATGAACGCTCGCAAATCGTGCTCATGGCGTTTTTACAGGAGTTGGACCCGATGGTGCGGATTGCCGTAGTACAAGGAGCGAATCCAGATGTTCCCCTTGTCGCAAGAAGGCTGGAATGGGGCAGTGTCAACGACCTTTCGAATGTGGTTCGTGGATATTGTTATGCTCGGCTCACTCGCGCTAAAGACCCGGTGATCAGGTCACGCGGTTATGCGGGTTTAAAAGAAGCCGACCCCGAAATCAGAAGAATAGTTTGCGAAGAAATGGGGAACGACTCGCAAGAACATCATGTTTCTTATTTACAAGAGATGCTCAAAGACCCTAATCCCTATGTGCGTGCCGCCGCTGTGAGTTCGCTTTTCAAAATGCCCGGAGAGCGTAAATACGAGGAAATCAGTGTTTTATCCGAAGAAGAATACGAGCAAGTGCTTTTACCTGTACTTCATGTAGCAAAATCGGGCAAAATCAAACTTCCGGATGAAATGCTCTCCCGCTTATCGGAACATCGTAACGCTGAGGTTCGCACACTCGTAAAGGAGTTAAAAAATTCATGACAATTTTATTAGGTTCTGACCACGCTGGTTTCGCCCTTCGCAGAGTTCTCGCTCAATGGCTGTTCGATCGCGGATATGCAGTATCGGAATTCGGAGCGACCGATGAAAACGCCTTCGATTATCCCGATGCCGCTGCCGCAGTTGCAGAGCGAATCTCTCGAGGCGAAGCGCCTTTCGGTGTTCTCATTTGCGGCACAGGAATCGGAATGGCGATGGCAGCGAATAAGTTTCCAGGTGTTCGAGCCGCGGTATGTTGGGATGTTCGAAGCGCTCGCCTGAGTAGGGAACATAATCACGCAAACATCCTTTGCATGGGGGGGAGGCTGATTTCTGCCGAAGATGCGGTCGCTATTCTCGAAGCATTTTTGAACGAACCGGAAAGCCAAGAACCGCGTCACATTCGCAGGGTAGGGAAAATTAATGCTCTCGGTTGTTCTTCCGAGAAATCGTCAGAGCGAAAGACTGAACTGCAAGAAGCAAAATAAAGATTAGAGAATGAGTAAAAGAAAAGACGTAATATTTGTTTCGCTGACCGTAATCTTCGGACTCCTTGCGGGGTTCGGAGGTCATCGTCTTCGAGAAAACTACGAGCAAGAGCGTCGCAGAGAACTCGGATATTATTACGCGCAAGGAGTAAAAAAAACTACCCTCGATGTCGTTGACGAAGAGTTGATTTCAGGGGGGGAATTTCTCGATCACATTATGGACATCGTTCATGGGATTTATGTAGAGGAAATCAAAGACGAAACCCCTCTCGCCCATGGTGCACTCGATTTCCTGTTTCAAGAACTTCACGATACAGGAAGCCGATTCTACACCCCTAAAGAATGGAAAATTCAACAAGATATTCTAAAAGGTATTTATCGAGGAATCGGAGCAAACGTGATTGTTTTCCATCAAGTAAAAGATAATCAGCCCGAATTTCCCATCGTGGTTGTGAGCGTTCCTATGGACAGCGTTGCGTGGAAGGCAGGTCTTCGCCCGGGAGACGTCATCGAAGAAATCAATGGAAAATGGGTTGCGAGTCGCTGGCTCGTTGCAGATGTGCATGCCGCGCGCATGAAATTGCGAAAAAAACAAATTACGCAAAAACAATTCGACGAGTTATTCTCATGGGTGAAAAATAAAATTGAAAATCTTATCTTGGTACCTCAGGCTTTGCAGCAATTACTCGAACCGACCACAGGCGAGACAAAATTAAAAATACTGCGAAACGGAAAACCGAAACTTATTACGATTCAACGGGATGTGCATCGAGTCGAATTGGTCGAGATCGATGGGAATACGATTCGCATCAGGGGCTTCGATCCCTCCGTCCCTGTTGCGTTGAAAAAATTTCTCGAAGATAAAAAGGAAATCACGATTGACTTGCGGGAAAATGGCGGAGGCTCCTTCGAAAGCATGCAAGCCTGTTTGGAATTACTGATTCCGGAAGGCACGTATGCACAAATAAAACGCGAGCCCGATAAACCGCTCGAGCCTTTGCGAATTGAAAGAGGAGTAGCGCAACCGATAAAGATCGATGTTTACGTTGATGAAGGCACCGCAAGAGAAGCCGAACTCTTTGCCGTCGCTCTGAGAGATCGTGCAAATGCGAAGTGGATAGGTTCATCTACTTTCGGATTAGGTGCGAAAATCGAACGCTTCACGCTTCAAGATGGCAGTGGATATACCTTGACATCCGGCATGCTCTACGACATAGCAGGGAAACCGTTGTATCGCTTACAGAACATCAGCACGAGAAACACACTCGATTTGTTGAAATTGCCCGCAGAAACTAACGGACAAATCCAAACGATAAAAGAACCGACATCGAAGAAGGAAAAACAGGGAGTGGGCAGATGAGCATTTGGGGGCGTTTGTTTCTTATTTTCTCGGTAGCGATTTTATCGTTCATTACCGGTTATTCCTTCCGTGAAATCGTTCGAGGGGAAGGTCCGCATAACTTGGGCACGCTGGCAGAAGCCATAGGATTAAGAAATGAAGAACCGGGAAGCCTAAAACCCTCGACCGCTTTCGTAACGGCTCTCGGAAGAATCGAAGCGGAATTTTATGGAACTCCCGACCGACAAAAACTGATATTCGCCGCGGCGAATGGCATGCTCGCTGCATTGAATGACCCTTACACTCTTTTACTGGAAGCGAAGGAAGCGGAACTCTTCGACGAAAGAAATCGAGGACGATTTACGAATTCGGGGGGGATCGGTGCAGAACTTTCACCTCATGAACTCGGTGCACGCGTGGAACGAGTCTTCAAAAACAGTCCAGCATCGAAAGCGGGGCTTAAACCGAATGACTTGGTTGTCAAAGTCAACGGAGAAGATGTCGCAGGAGACGCTGTAGAAACGATCGTGGAAAGAATTAGAGGGCAAGAAGGAACGAAAGTGCAGATCACGATCTTCCGACCATCCGAGAAGAAAACAAAAACCTTTTCGTTGACAAGACGCAGAGTTTCGATTCAAGACGTTTACGGAGATGTGATTTTTGTGGACAGTAAAAATGGCAAGGTTCCCATCGGATTGATGCAAGTGCGGATGTTTTCGGAAACCATGGTGCGGCAGTTCGATGAAGAATATGATGCTCTCGAAGCGAAAAAAATAAAAGGTTTGATTATTGATTTACGACATAACCCAGGCGGTTTGATGGATTCGGCGGTGGATTTGGCTGGCAGGTTCTTGAGCGGGAAATTAGTCGCTACGATGAAACGCCGAAATAGCGCTCCTGAAACCTATTTTACGAAAAGAAGTTTCGCGCGAAAAAGAGATTATCCGGTGGTGATTTTGGTGGATGACACTACGGCGAGCGCGGCAGAGATATTCGCAGGGGCATTGCAAGATTATAAAGTAGCAACGCTCGTAGGAGAACACACCTTCGGAAAGGCTTCGGTTCAAACCATGGTACCTCTTCGCAATGGTGCCGAATTGAAAATCACGATAGGAAAATATTATCTTCCGAGCAATAAACCCATCGCTCGCGTGGAAGACGAAAACGGTCGTTACGTCAGCGGTGGTATTTGGCCCGATGTTCAAGTAAAACTTTCACCCAACGCTGTACCTGGAGACCAAAAGAGCGATAATCAACTTCAAAAAGCAATCAAAGTCATCTTACAAAAAATCGACGGATAATAAATATTTCCTACGTTTTTCCCTCGTTCCCAAACTCTGTTTGGGAACGCAAAGTCTTCAAGGCATCGTTTGCTATCCTCCCTGTTTTAGGGGGGGCTAAATAGTGTGGAATGTACACTCACAAAAGAATTTTTGTTTACTTTCCCTTAATCCGGTTCCCCTTGCGCAGCAGGGGGAACCTTTAAGGAGGGGGTTTAAATCGAGCCTTACGGCGCTCCTACGTTTTTCCCTCGTTCCCAAACTCTGTTTGGGAACCGCGAAATCTTCTCCCCAACTCACCCAAAGTGAAGCGAAAAAACCGTCAAACAAAGCCCCCCCTCTATCCCAGTCACCGAATGAACGAAAAGTCTATAAGACCTAAGAAAAATCACCCGTGAAGACGAGGATTTTCCCGAACCGATCTCGTATAATCATCGCATGCTTGGGCTCATTTGCTGTCTATCTTTCCTTCAATCCCCTCAAACCATCCTCCTCTATCGAGGGGCGAAGTTGGATTCAGACCCGCAAACACCATACTACGCCTGCCAAGACACGACGCTTTCGCCGGATTTTCCCGAGCGCTCCTTCGCGCAGGGAATCTCCCTACGTGCAACTCCAAGATCTCGAATCCTCATTCGATTCGCTGATTTGGAGCGAGCCATCGGACCTCATAAAACGATTCGTCGAGCGAAATTGGTTTTATTCCCGGATTACATTCAATCACCCGGCGAAATTCGCCTCTTTCGCTTTCGTGGACGTTGGAACGAAGGTCCAGGGATGGGTGACGCAAACGAGAAAACGTCACACGGAGCAACCACATGGAAATACCAGTTCTATTCGGAAAAAGGAAAACCGAAAGAATGGAAAAACGGGGGGGAGAAATACGTAGAGAAAAATCCGAGCGCCAAGGCATCTTACGTGCCACAGCAAAACGAAATCGTAATCGAAGGATTGCAGAAGGACGTTCAAGATTTCTATGAACGATGGTACGAGAATTGGGGGTGGGCGATAGAAGTAACTTCTAATGTCGTTTTGAATTCTTCCGAAGCCCCCCCATCTCTGCGCCCCCGTTTGGAAGTCGAGGTGGTGGATTCTCCGACATCATCGGGCGCAGACCTCAGCGTGATTTACATTTCGAGGTTTCCGGAATACGAAAGATACGACAATCGGGGAGACGCGTATGTGCGTATGAACGTGAATGGTCATGAGTCCGGTGTGATGATGAATCCAGGTAAAGCGGATACGCAAAAATGGCCCAAAGACGGTGAGGAAGTCCGTTATGTCGCCGTCGTGAAAAATGTCGGCGATGCGCCTTCGAATGGATTCGCCTATCAATGGCTCTTCAATGACGAAAAAGTCGCAGAGGGACGCTACGAGCAAAGAATCGAACCCGGAAAAACCGTGGAATTCGAAATCCGCTCGAAATTCCTAAACGATTCGTTCGACCACAGAACGCAGCCTATCCTCTTTCGTGTCACGCCCGATGCGCAAGATGCTTTGAAAGCCAACGATGCATTGGAGATTCAAGCCTGCGCACTGAATATCGGCATTTGGGTAGACGAAGGGTTCTATGAGTCGTTCCGAAAACAAACGAATGGAATCGGTTCGCGCGCTTTCGAAGATTGGATTCAATGGCAGTTCCGAATTTGGAACGACGTTTTCATGACGCACAGCCGTTTCAGTTTCGCGCAAGACGGCTCGCGGGAAAGAATTCGCATTCAGAAAATCGATATCGTGCCGAATGGAACTTTGAAGGGGGGGGCGCATATTCCGAATGACACCCCCACGCTCACGTACGACGGCGAATGGGGCTTCGATTCCTCCTTCGGCGAAGCGGAAAAATACATCCAAGCCGTACGCCGAATTTGCGATAGAGCCTTGCTTCACGAACTCAGTCATCAAATCGGTTTGATCGATTTGTACTGGATGAATGTAGACCCGTCCTTGCCCGATGGAACTCGCGGCAAAGTAAAACTGAAAACGAACGATTTCGTTCTGACCCGTGGACATTTCGATCCCTACGCTGGTCTCATGGGTGGGGGGGATACTCGCAACGACATCCATATCCCCTGGGCATACAGCATTCCGAACGAACCCATAGAAATTCCCGCCCTTCTCAGCCCGGTTTTCGAACCGACTCAACTCTATTCCGCTACCGATGTCGCCGCGCTCAATGCGAATGTGGGATATCGGCGCGGATTTTATGGGGAATTCTTGTATTCCGTTCCCGACGTCGTGATTGTACGATGCTTGGATTATCAAGGAATACCCATTCCGTCAGGGACGCTATCGTTTTATCAAATGAAAAACGGTGTAATTCAGGATGCCCCCCCGGATTTCACGGTGGATATCAAAAATGGAACGGCGTTGCTGCCGAATCGCCCTACTGGACTCGAACAGCCATTTACCACGCTCACAGGGCACACCTTGAAACCCAATCCTTTCGGAAGAATCGATGTGGTGGGGACGAACGGGGTCTTTCTGGTTCGACTGGATTTCGCGGGGCAAACGGAGTGGGCGTTTTTGAAGGTCTGGCAGTTGGCGGATGCATATGCGAGAGGGAACAAACGCGCTTACATTCAGGATTTGCGCTTTGCAGTGTCGCACAGACCGCTGAAAACCGACAATTTGGCGCTGAAGCGAATCGTAATCGATAAGCGAAACAGCCCGCAAAGCGAACTCTCTAAGTTGGTCGATGGCGACGCGAGCACGATTTTCGAATTCGCCCCCCCGCCCCCCGCGACGGGTGGTGTTCCTGGTGACGCCACGCAAGATTGGGTCGAAATCGATTTGGGTAGAGACCGCCCGATTGGAGAGGTGCGCCTCGTCGTCAATGGAGACGCGAATGCCTTTTGGCAGAAATTCGAAATATGGGTCTACACGACCGGGCAAACCGTGAAAGAAGCGCAGTTGTTTTCGCTAGAGGCTTCTTGGTCGTTCGCCTCTGCGTTTCGAAGCGACATCGACCCGAAGAATTTTCGAGTTCGCAGCGTCGCCTACCGCGCCCGCCCATTAACAGTCCGCTATATTCGCCTCACCAACCGCTCTTCTACGGGGGGGCGACTGGCAGAAATAGAAGTGCGAGAGACGGAGGTGGTGAGGTGACCAAGTTGGATAATTATTTATTTCTGTTGCGAAGCCATGCCTCTAGTCGTGGCCCGGTGAGCTCGAAAGTGCCATTCCCATCTCGGACATAGAGCTTGTCATCCAGGTAGACAGCGGTAGGGTTGGGTAATACGTCCACTTGGCATACCGTCTCACCGTTAGCCATGGTGTGGAAAGCGACTTTGATATTTCCGGGAATTACGCCTTGGAAGCGGTCGCGGACGAGCGAGCGAAGTTTGTTTTCGAAGCCGTCAGTTGTGGCTTTCTATATCGAGATCAGGCTTGATGCCGACAATCTCGCCTTTGTCATGAACGCCGATAAGAAGTGTGCCGCCATCGGGCGAGTTTAGGAAGGCACAAATTGATTTGAGTGCCGAATGAAGGACTGCACGTTGTTTTTCCGATAAGACGCGTGCCTTTTGGTCGTTCGGGATGTTTGGGTCGAGGGTTGTCGGGTCCACGTACTCGAGGGACTGCTTGAACTCCAGGTGGTCGCTCTCACCCTGAGAGATAAGTTTTAGAAGGGGATCTGAAGCCCAATAGTCCGGTGGCTTGGAGAGGATGAAGTCGCACCAGGCGAGGTAGTCGGCGTACTTCTCGCGCGCCTCGGCGAGGACGCCCTGCGCTTTAGCGAGCGCAGGGTAGCGGCGGCAGTACCAGAGCGTGACCTCCCGGATGTCGTGCTCGTCGAGACCATACATTTCATAGACCAGGGCGTCGATCTCACGCTGCTCGTGGAGGTGATAAGGATAGTTCGGGACCTTGCGTTGCTGAGCCATGATACTGGCGACAAGTGTAATTAATCGATGTTTGTTGCTATCCTCAATATTCAGATTGACAAGGAGCTCTTTGAACTCGTCAACCTGAAAGTTGACTGTGTGGTCAACGAAGTTCTTAGCGACGAACTTGTTTATGCAGGATGCTAACAAGGCTAGTAGGAATTCTGGAGCGACATTACTGTCCCAAAAGCAACTTGAACCACCAACATCGAACACTGCACCTGACGAAAGCCTGAAATTCGGCGCATAAAACCCTGTGTAAGAGAAGGTGATGCCTTTTCGGAAGTAAAACTCGGAGTTCTGAAAACGAGATGCGATGCGTTCTTCGTCCCCAGGCTTGATCTTTTCTCCCTTCCTTCTCTTAACGTCGGCAACGGTCGCGGTTCTAAGGCGGTGAACGGCGTCGCGCGACCAATCAATGAAGTAGCCTGTGGGAACATAATAATTCGGCAGCCAGCCTTCATCGGCGTCGCTCTCTCCGCCTTTGTCATAAGGGACGAAATGGCGGCCGCCATACTTCGCAGGGTCGACGCCGTTGCGTTTCTCGTCCTCCGATAGGTTTGCGATCTCCTCCTCCGTCAACAGTTTCGACTCGTCGAGAATCTGGTAGTTCCCTCGCACCCCAGGCCGCTTGCGCAGGTAGTATTCGTTGTCACCGGTCTGCAGTCCGACTTTCACGTCTGCGATGTCGCCCAGTTTTTGGAACCGCGGGTCGCTCATCAGCCGGTAAAGTTTGGGCGATGCGATGAAGAACGAGCAGTTCTCGTAAGTGGCGATGAGGGATTGCGGGTAGGTGTAGCGGGCGAAGGTAAGGGTCTGTAGGTCGGGACCGTGGTATGCAATCGCGTTGAGGTTCTTGATGAGCGTATCCCAATCCCCACGTGGAAGTGCCCTCAAGTCAGCAGCGATGACCTGGTGTTCTTCTGTTGGAGCACCCTTCCGAAGTGTGAGAATGCAGGTATTGACAGTCGCATCGAAGACCCAACTCGGAAGGTCGATGAAGTGGCTGACGGTGGTCTGCGTGAGCAACCGTTTCCGCAGAGGCAGATGGCTCCTGATGGTGCGCCACGTGTCTGAGACGATGTAACACAACGTTCCCCCTGGCTTTAGAAGGCGTATACCTTGGGCAATGAAGATGCCATAACTGTCCTTGCTTTGCGCACCTTCGGTTCTGCGGTCGAAGTAATGGTTGCGAACAGAGTCGTCGAGTTTGAGTCCGTACGGCGGGTTAGCCAGCACCACATCGAAGCCACCGCGCCATACTCCGTTTTCATCAATAAAAACTTCAATGAACTCTATAGCCCAATCGAGAGAACCGACCGGAGGTTCGGTCTTAAAAAATGCACGAATCTCATTTTTCGTGCTTGCCATCTCTTTACGCAATTGTGCTTTTTTTTCAGGAGCACAACGTAAATACTCGCTTTTCTCGTTTATGTACTTTTCTATGAATGGCTTTACAAGTGCAAACTGCCCTCTCGTATCCTTCATCAAGTCCGACGGTACGGGAGCAAGTAGACTGTCACCTACCTCAATCTTAACATCGAGGTTTGGTAGAGATACGTCTGCATTAGGGTCGTCTAAAGGGTTGCGAGGGTCATCTATAACCAGTGATAGCCACAGACGAAGCCAGGCGATATTAATTGCGAATGCGTCTATATCTACACCATAAAGGCAGTTTTCGATTATTTTCAGTTTTCGCTCGTAATCATCCCGTGCGGTGTCTCTGTGTGCGGCAGTATCGAGCAGAACCTGCAAAGCGTGAATTTCTTGTAGCATTCCGAGGAGGTATGCACCGCTTCCGCATGCAGGGTCGCATACTTTGATTGCTTCTAATTTATGAATAAGCCGCTGTGCATGGGTAATCTTTATGTTACGTGCGTCTTGCTCGTCAACGAGTTTCGTAAATTTGCTTATTCCACTCATCTGGTGAGAGATCTGAAGGACATGCATCTTGCAAATAGCCTTTAAGCGCTTCTTTGCACATAAACGACACAATCGGACGCGGTGTGTAATATGAACCTACTTCATGCCGACCTATAACGAGTTCCTCGAATATCTTTCCGAGCATTTCAGGATCGAGGGCGACTTCTACATCTAATGGTGTGCTTTCTGTAACAGTGAAGGTGTAACGTTTGAATAAATCGAATATGATTGGAAATGCCTCATCAGGAACATAGACATCAGCTCTGTCAAGTACCGGGTCAGCTTCAAACAAGCCGCCATTCAAGAACGGTATTTTGCCAATCAGTTTTTCTAAATATTTTCTTGCACCGCCTGCATGATTTTTCGAATTCAGCCCACTAAAGAATAACAGTCGGAGCCGATCATAAAATCTTTTTTCATGATAATTCTTCTCATTATAGGGAACGAATTCTTCATGTAGTTTGAATAAGTAATCTTTACGCTCTTTATTGAACTCAAGCCAACCTTTCTCTTGAAGAAAACATAGAAACATAAGGCGGTTGAAAAGCGATTGTGTAAAGCGTCTTGCGTTATCCGTTTCCAGCCCGACAACCATTTTCTCAACCTGTTCGAAAACTTTTCTGTAATCGGAGAAAAATTCCTTAGTGAGGCGCTCAGCATCCCAAGCTCTTTCCCAGTTCTCTTGGTTATCCCATCTCAGTTCCGGAAGGTTTCGGGTGAGTGCTGTCCGTGCTCGATGCGGGTCACTCCACCCAAAACAGTGTAACTTCGCATTCGCAAGGTTCTCTCCTCGAAAATAGCCAAGCGTCCAGCCATCGCGGTGTTTACATATGAACAGGATGTTGTCGTGTGGCCACACGGGATTCGCGTGTTCTTTTCGCGCTTCCTCTGCGACTTTGTGGAGAATTTTGCGAAGGTCCGAGCGACGTAGTTGATTGTCGCCGAAATCCACTAAAAAAATGCCCCACTGCTGCCATTCGTCCAGCTTTTGGACTGCCGCGAGAGCGGTCACGCCGGGTATGTCGCTCTGAGGGATGCCGTAGAGATGTGCGACGTCTTTGAATGTTGGCCAGTCCGGTCGAGGCCAGTTTAGTTTTTCGTGAAAAAGCCGAGCGAGGTCATCGAATGACGAAACGCCTGCGAGGTCCTCTGCTGTGATGGCAATTTCTTCTGATACTCTTGGCAATTACCCTACCTCCATCCAGCAAATCAGTTCTGTTTTCAAATTCGATGGGAGTTGCATAATAAATTTATCACGACTCACCCCTTCTTCTTCTACAATTTTTCGAATGCGTGTTCGTTCTTCTCGCGGCAGTTGCACGATTCTCGATTCGTCTGGCAGCGATTCGATCGCATTATGAATTTCTTTTTTGTCTTCAATGAGTTTGTCATTTTCTAAATCCCAGAAATACCATCGAACGCGCCAGTCGTATTCATTTTCTGCGATTGTGCCGTCTGGCAGGCTTTTCGGAATTTTAAAGCGATAAGCAAAGAACACGCCTTTGGGTTTCCCTTTCTTTCCGGAGTAGATTCGATTCGGAAATTGTTTTGTTTTCTCCCATTCTAAATTATAATCACGTTCTAATTCGGCTGCTATCAAGCGAAGTTCGTCATCGACGGTAAGTTTTCCTTCGCCATGTTCCATCCAGAGGTCGATTGTATGCACGTAGTCATCCGGTGTTAAGACAGGTGATTCGAGTCCAAGCACCATCGTAATAATTTTGAGTCTGTCTTGCAAGCGTCTTGCGAGGGATATCAATTTTTCCAGTTCGCGGGGGGGTAAGAAGTTAAAAATCCAAGCCTTATCATGCACGAGTTTCGAAGCGTCCATTCTGCGGTCTATGCGCCCGATTCGCTGCATGAGGCGAACAGGATTCCAGTGAAGGTCATAATTGACAACAATGTTCGCATCTTGTAGGTTGAGGCCTTCGCTCAAGACGTCTGTAGAGATGAGAATTTGCAAAGGATGTTTGAGGTATTCTTCGAGTTCTTCTTGAGAACAGTTGTAATACGGTGCGAATCGTTTGATGATTTGCGACCGGTTGTTTACATTCCTTCCACTGTCTACTTCGATGATTCGTTGCTTCATATCCGGGAGGCGTTTTTTGAGTTCTCGCTCTAAATATCTTGCGGTGTCTTTGAATTCCGTGAAGATGATAAATTTGTTTTCTCGAAGAAGCGGGTTATTTAGAATTTCCTTGATGAGAGCGAGGAGTTTGTCGTCGTTATCGGGAGAGAGGTTGCTATAAATTCCACGCAAATTTTGACAGAGTATGTCCATATCCTCGAGTATTTGTTTGAACCATTCGCCTCGGTTTGCACCGAAGGCGTCTACGGCTTTTTTGAGTTCTTCTAATTCTTGCTCGCGTCTTTCGGTAAGAGGCGGTAATTCATTTTCTTCTTCGTCTTCTTTGTCTTCCTCAGATGCGTAGCGTTCCCTCCTATGGTTTATGACAGCAGCGACGATGTCTTCTTGCGCTCCACGCCATGCTTTATAGGCATCTTCGTCGAGATATTCTAATGCTTGCACGTGTTTGAGAAGGAGGTCTTCCAAACTGGCTTCGAAAGCTTTGTAGGAACTTTCGAGCCGTTTTAGAAGTGTTGTACGAATAAGTCCTACGATGTTCGATTGCTTTTGCAGGGTTTCTTTGCTTTGTTGTGTCTTGAATCGCTCTGTTTCATATAGGGCTAAATGAAGGGAACCTTTATCCGTTTCCGCTGCCTTCATGAATTCAGGCAAGAGTTGTGCATATACTTTGTAGAGAGAATATTCAATGAGACGGGGGGGCTGACGTTTCGGGAATATCGTTCTTGCATCTTGGGCTTTTTCCAATTCTTTTACGAACTTTCGCGAGCGCAACACGAGAACGTTTCGCAGGAATTCCTCGTGCTCTATGAATCCATCAGGAGTTGTTTTCTCATTTAGGATTTTCGCTTCGCAGGCTCGGAACCAATCGCGCAATCTCGGAACACCTAGTGTTTCGAAGCGTCTTTGGTTATCCTGCACGAAATATTGCATGAGCCAGTAAAGATCGAAGATCGAGTTGTTAATAGGGGTAGCAGTTAACAAATAAATTTCCTTATCTTTTGCAAGTTTGCGCAATCGTCTACTTCGGTTTCTGAATGGCACGCGAAAATGGTGCGCTTCGTCTACCACGATCGTTTGGAATGCAGCGCGATACGCCTCGATGTGCTCCTCTTTGATCCCTCCTTCTCGACCTAGGTCGGTGTGGGGAATGAGAACGATATTACGAGGGAGATTTTTATCAGAATGATAATCATTCGGGAAATATTGTTGCAAAATCGGTTCCCACAGCGAATCCTGAGTGCTTTTAGGTACAAGGACCATCACCCGTTTGCCATCTTTGAGTGCGCGTTCGATGAGGGCGAGTGCAACATAGGTTTTACCGAGCCCCACTCCATCACAAAGAAGTGCACCCCCCCATGTACTCGCTATTTTTCTAAGCGTATGGTATGCGTCTCGTTGATAAGTGGCAAGAATATGATAAACACGACTCTCACTCGTTTCCCAGGTAGTTTCAGGAGGAGCTTGGCCAAAGAAATACTCCCTCATCGCTTGAAGATATATTTCGAACGGGGAATATAAGCGAATGTGAGGTTCTATAATCTTAAGAAGTTCTGGTTTAATATCCTCAGCCTCTTCCCAAGCTTTTTGGAACCATTGTTCGAGTTCTTTGAGTTGCGCATTATCGCTCGTAAAGAGGTTGAGCTCTAAGTTTTCTGTAAGTCCTTTTCGGGTAAAGTTGCTGGAACCGATAATTCCATGATTCACCACCCCCCCGGTTTTGAAGTGAAGGGCTTTAGCATGAAATTTAGCGCGGGTATAGACTCTTGCGTCTATGGTTCCATTTTGCAATGCGGCTTTGATGGCTTCCAATCCGTCCAAAGTTTTCCAGTCGTCTTCTTCTTTGGCTTGCTCGATTCCATTAAGATCTCTTTCCTTTAATGCTTGTACGATAACTTCTTTCGTTTTTCTGGTTACCTCGTCCCCCATGAGTAAGCGAATAGAATTGAGCTTTTGCCAATCACCGTCTAATGCAAGCATTGCTCCCAGTTCAAGATAACCAGTCGCGAGATCTAATGCAATAGATTCGCGCATTAGCCTGCGAACCGCTTCCAGCATTTGGTTGCCAGCGCGGTTGTCTATAAGCGTTTGAAGAGTCTCAAGTAACCCTTGTTCTATCTGCATCTCCCTTCACATTCTACAGTACTTTATATTCGATGAAGCATTCACTCGCACCTTGCGGGGCGGTGCATGAGTTGGACGACGGCTTCTTGGGGTTTCACCTCTTCCATCAACACGCGATGCACCATCTCCATCAATGGAATCTCCACGCCGATTTTGTGCGCCAATTTCACTACGGCTTCGCTCGTCGGTACGCCTTCCGCGGTTTGACCTACTTCCAATAGCGCTTGGTCGAGGGTTTTGAATTCTCCCAAGCAATATCCGATACGATAATTCCTGCTGAGTTTGCTCGCCGCGGTGGCGAATAAATCTCCTGCGCCGCTGATTCCTAAAAACGTCATGAGTTCTGCACCGAGAGAAGTTCCGAGAAGCGCCATTTCCCTTAATCCACGCGCGAGAATCGCTCCTTTCGTGTTGTCTCCGAAACCGAGCGCATCGCTCATGCCAGCGGCAATCGCTAAAACGTTTTTGAGCGCCCCCCCCAGTTCTACGCCGATCGTGTCTTTACTGAAATACACGCGCAGATAAGGGTTTACGAATTTTTTTCCGATCTTTTCAGCGAGAGCGAGGTCATTGGAAGCGACGACAGTCGCGGTGGGGATACCTTTTGCGATTTCGATCGCGAGATTGGGACCGCTCATGACACAAAATCGTGCGTCAGGACGTTCTTGTAAGAGAACTTCGCTGAGACGAAAACCGGTTTCCGGCTCGAGACCTTTTGCGGCTATCAGAATCGTCGTTTTTTTGAGAGGGAGTTTGCGTATAGTTTCTCGAACGGCTTGTGCGGGAACGGCAATCACCCATAGTTCCGCGCTTTCCGGGATTACATGTGTGGGATAGAGATTGTCGGGAAGTTTGAAACCCGGCAAATAGCGCTCGTTCTCTCTTCTTTCGCTTATTTCGGTTAGCAGTTCCTCATCACGCCCCCAAAGAAAGACTCGATGTTTGTTTCTGGCAAGAATGAGGGCGAGGGCTGTTCCCCAAGAGCCTGCTCCTAACACCACGTTTTCCGGAGGACGAACCACGCTGGAAATCATACTACGGATGTTGCTCGCTTTATGCGGATTACCCTCCCCGCAGAGTCCTCTGATTCCATTCTAAGCAATGAGGTTTTGGTTCGTGGCTTATTCCTTCCGTAAAGTTCCCCCTATTAAAAGGGGGAATCGGGTGAGTCGTTTAGGCTGTTTGCGTGGTTTTATTTTGCTATGCGCTGCGAAAACTCCATGCGGTATGATCGCGAATGGGTAATATTGTTTAGCGACGCTAAAGATTACCGAGACGATTTAAGATGCCCTACGTTATTACAGAACCGTGCATTGGAGTGAAGGACAAATCGTGTGTAACCGTTTGTCCGGTGGATTGTATTTACGAAGACGAGAAGATGCTTTATATCAACCCGGACGAGTGCATCGATTGCGGGTTGTGCGAGCCGGAATGCCCCGTTACTGCGATTTTCGTGGATACAGACGTTCCCGTGCAATGGAAGGACTACATCGAACTCAACGCGGTGAAGGGGCGCGAGTTGTCGCAGAAGAAGGCTGGTTGATTTCATAGGGGGGGGGATCTAAAACCCTTCCTCGAAGAGTTCCCCTGTAAACAGAGGTAACTTGTTTTAAGTCGCGCCTTACGGCGCTCCTACAATTTTTTTGCGAAAATAATTTTTAAACATCGCGCCATACGGCGCTCCTACGGTTTTGTTTGCCACACGGTTCGCAGAGGGGAGAACTCGGAGCAAAAGGTGTCTCTACATTTATGGAGTATCTTTAAAAAGCATCGCGCCTGGCGTGCATACGAAAGGGAATCATGGCGTTGGCGAGGAAAGCGAACTGGGTCGGGATAGACGAAGTCGGACGTGGACCATTAGCAGGTCCCGTCGTTGCGGCGGCTGTGCTCATACCGGAAGGGGTTAGGCTTAGAGGCGTAAGAGATTCGAAAATCGTTCCGAAGAACGAGCGGGAGGAACTCGCAGAACTCATCAAAGAGAAATGCTTTTATGCGTATGGTGTCGCAAGCGTGGAAGAGATCGACAAGTTGAACATATTGCGAGCGAGTCTACTTGCAATGCAGAGGGCTTTTTTAGAGTTGTTGGAGAAATACGATTGGATAAAAGAGGATGTTAGGATTTCTTTTCGAGAGGATAAGGATATTTCATTAATAAGCGAGAGAGGGGTCGAATTTAATATGGGTGAAGAGAAACTAAGGAATGTGCAAGGGGTTTTAATAGACGGAAAATACGTTTTTTCGCTTCCTGAGGATATGAATGTCGCTTGTAAAGCAGTAGTAGACGGAGATGCGAAAATTCTTCCGATTGCCGCAGCGAGCATTGTTGCGAAAACATATCGCGATGAGATTATGAAGGAATTATCTTTCGAGCATGCTGTGTATGGTTTCGAGAAGAATTTCGGATATGCGACACGCCAGCATTTGGAAGCGCTGGAAAATTACGGTCCTTGTTCTGCCCATCGGCAAAGTTTTATGCGCGTGCGTGAAGTAATCTATCAAAAGTGTCTGAAGTTCGAAAATTAGGCAGAGAAGCGGAGAGCATAGCCGCCGATTATCTTGTGCGACATGGATACACGATAGTTACGAGGAATTATCATGCGCGGAGTGCGGAAATAGATTTGGTTTGCATGGATGGCGATACGCTCGTTTTCGTGGAGGTTCGGTCGCTTAGTAAAGTCACAATAGTTTCGCCGGAAGAGACCGTGAATCCAAACAAACAGCGGAAGTTAACCGAAGCGGCGTCGCATTATCTTTCCGAAGTGGTGGGGAAGGAGATTCCGGTCCGTTTCGATGTGGTGACGATTGTAGGGAGGAGTGTCCGGCATTATAAGGATGCTTTCAGGCCTTGATTATTTTTAGTCATCGTGTCTTTCGATCCAGAGATTAATGGCTTCTACGTAGCATTCGTGTTCTAAGGGAAGGATACGTTCGGCGAGAGTTTGAGGAGTGTCTTCGGGATAGACGGGGCATTTTTTTTGCAAGAGGATCTCCCCTTCGTCGTATTCTTCCGTAACGTAATGTACCGAACAGCCGGATTCTTTCTCGCCGGATGCGATTACTGCTTCGTGGACTTTCATTCCATACATTCCTTTTCCGCCGAATTTTGGAAGAAGTGCGGGATGGATGTTCAGAATTCGTCCCGGCATCGCTTGCACGATTTCTTTAGGAAGCAGTCGCATGTAACCTGCTAAACACAACAACTCGATTCGCATGCAATGAATGAGTGATAGAAACTGAACAGCGAAATCGGGCTCGTCAGGATTGACGAGGATGACTTCCGTACCGAGAGCATGTGCATTTTGAACTGCTGGCGTATTGTCTTTCGGCGAGAAAACTGCAACGACTTCACCCGGAATGCGACCAGATTGGCAGGCTTCGATAATCGCTCGCATATTCGAGCCTCTACCTTTCGTTCCGACGAGGATGCCGATGCGAGTTTTTTTCATCGTTCTTCATTCTTCCCAGATGGCTATGGCTGCGGCAATGCCGCGTTCGTGGGAGATAGAAATTTTTATTGCCCCCCCTATGCTCGCCGCTTTGTCAGTGAGATGAACGACTGGTTGGCCTGTTTCATCGGCGAGGATTTCGACATCATGCCAGCGGAGTTTTTTATTGATGGCTTTTGCTATCGCTTCTTTTGCTGCCCATCTTCCTGCGACGAAAGAAGGTTTCAATTCTGCCCCTGTAAACGAGGGGGGGCTTTTCGAATCGTTCCCTGAAAGTTCTGCCTGTTTTATAGGGGGAATAGATTTGTTTAAAAACGAAGAGATCTCCCTTTCGGTTAGAATGCGTTTGGTGAAACGCGGATTGCGCATGGTGTTTTCGATGCGTTTCACTTCGACGACGTCTATCCCGATACCTCGAATCACTGGTTCGCCTCGTGCAAGATTTCTGCGATGTCTACTAATCGAACTCCGTTTTCTAATCCCGCTTGCGTAAAACTGGCATCGAGCATGATTTTACAAAACGGACAAGCCAATGCGACAGTCGAAGCACCTGTAGTGGCAAGTTCTTTCGCCCGATTCACACCTGGACGTTGCTCGGGGGGTTCTTCCATCCACATTCTTCCCCCCCCTGCCCCGCAGCACAGGGTTTTGTCTCCGAAATTCGTAGGTTCGACTACTTTATCCTTGCCTCCGAGAAGGCGACGAGGTGCTTCACTTTCTCGATTCGTTCTCGCCAAATAACAAGGGTCGTGTAGAGTTACTTCGCCTTTTTCGAAATGTGGAGGTTGTAAGTTTCCTTCCTCGAGGAGTTTGCTCAGGAATTGAGAGTGATGCAGCACTTCGTATGACCCGCCGAATTCTGGATATTCGTTTTTGATGGTGTTGAAACAATGAGGGCAGGAAGTAACGATGGTTATCACGCCGTATTGTTCGAAGGTACGCACGTTTTGTTCGGCGAGTTGTTGAAAGAGAAACTCATCCCCTACTCTACGCGCCGGGTCGCCCGTGCATTTTTCCTCTTTTCCCAAGCAAGCGAAGCGTACACCTGCTTTTTTCAAAAGGGAAGCGACCGCTTTCGTGGTTTTCAGTGCACCTGGGTCTGTAGCCCCCGCGCAACCTACCCAAAATAAAACGTCGAAAGGTTCTCCTTTTGTGATTAAATCTCGCGCTAAAGGGATGTTTTCGTTTTCCATCCATTTTTCTCGTTCCGTAGCCGAGCCCCCCCAAGCATGGTCGGTAGATTGCACCTGTCGCAGCATATTCGCTGCTGTTCCGGAGAGTCTTCCTTCTGAGACGAGCCAGCGACGAGCATCTACAATCAAATCTACGTGTCGAATCAACACGGGGCAGACATCGACGCAAGCGTTGCAAGTCGTGCAAGCCCATAAGGCTTCTTCCGTAACGGCATCTGCGATTTTGCTGTCTTTTTCCATCGCCGCTCGGACGTCCAATACCACTTGTTTCGGATTGAGAGTTTTACCGACATTCCAAGCGGGACAAACTTCTGTGCATCTTCCGCATTCCATGCATGCATCGAGAGACATGAGATGCCAACGGGAGTAATCCGCCGCCGTTTCTGCACCGATTTTTCCCGTTTTTTCGATGTCTTCGAATCGAACAGTTTTGAGTCTTCCGATGGAGGTGTTGCTGTCAGAGCCAGCAGTGCTGAGTAGCGCGTAAAACAGATGACGCAATCTGAGCTTCGGGATGACAGCGATAAAAAAGGCGACGAGCAGAGCATGAAACCACCATAGAAAGAGATAGGAAGCAGGCGTGATGTCAGGAATGATTTTAGAGAGAAGAAAACCGACCGGCGCAGAGGTGTCGAACGGTTTGGGGACGACATTCATTCGTGCCGCCTCGACGATATAACCGGTGATCGTGATAATCAATAAGAGATAAATCGTGTAGTAATCCGTGATTTCTGAGGTTAGCGTACGGGGGGGATTGTATTTTCGTCGAATCCATGCCCAAATTAATCCAGCGATAAGAGCGAGCCCCATCACGTCGAGCACGAATTCGTAGGTCAGATAGTATGCACCTTTGTGGAATTTCCACGGAGAATAAGTGTTGATGGCCAAAAGCGTAGTTCCGATGAAGAGTGTGAGAAACCCGTAGAAAATGAGCAAATGGAGAGGGCTTCCACTCGTTTTGCGAGAGTGCCTAACTTTTTTCTGCCCGAGAAAGAATATGAGAAAGTTTTTGAAATAGGGTGGTTTCCACCGAATCGGTCTGCCTTTTTTCCAAAGGAGAATCCTTCGATAAACTTGCCAGGCAAAAATCCCGACAGCGGCGAACATGAGGACATAAAAAAGAATGATTTGCCAGACATCCATGAAGAGGAATTCGGTGCGGGTCGGCGTTTCTGGCATAGGTCATAGATTATGCTGAAATTGGTCGTGTTTGCTTCTAGTTACGTGGAATTTTGCTTCTCGTTATTTCCCGAGGGTCGGGATGTTCTCATTGCCTTTACTTGATTGTAGACAAGGAAAAAGAGCGGCCACACGATTCGTGTAGCCGCTTTGGGAGTGCTGAAAAAAGAAGGAGCCTACCGGTTCCTTCTACGGGCAGCGAGTATTCCTAAGCCCGCACTCAGAATCACCAGGGTAGCCGGTTCAGGAACGAGGTTGATTTGACCGCGAATTTCACCGCCTCCGAATTTGAAGGTGTGAACATTGATGTAGGTATTCCCTGCGAACAGGTCATCTTCACGGTCTTCGGGGAGGATAAGGGACCCGGCTTGGGTGTATTCGAAGACGCCAAACATCCCAGACCACGAACCTGCGCCACCACCGAGGAAGTCAACGATGATAGGACCATTGCTTCCAAATGGAGCAGCATGGATGTGTGTACCGACGATTTCGGTCGTAGAGTTTGCTGTCAGAGAGATGACATCGAGGAAAATCACATCGATAGCATTCGTGGCGTCGTCATAGTTGAATGCGAATACGCCTTTCCCTGGGGAATCTGTCGGAGGTACTTCTTGGTCACCGCTGAGGAAGGCTTGGAACAACCACGTAGCTGCCGATGCCTGGAGGGTTAGGGCACAGGTAAGTCCTGCAAGGATCGCTAATTTAGATATGCGCATTTTTTTACTCCTCTCTGAATGACATGTCATTTAGGCTCGCCTTCGAGCCTTACTACCTCTTAACGTGGGCTTTTAGGGCTTGGATCCATGGTTTTTTGGGTTTTATGATGGAGGAAGCCTAAGAGTGCGTCTCCACTGTAGCAGAAGGCTAGTCCTTCGTCTTCGATACCCTCAGCAAAGAGGAGTCCGTGAGAGGCATACCCAAAGAGTGGAGTGTATTTTTGTTATTTCTTTGCAATTATTTTTTTACCTTTACATTCTACGAGCATTCCGTTCTTATTTCTGGTAATCACTTTCGCCCCTTCGATTTTCCAATGTTTATCGAGGAATAGCCAGATGCGATTGTTCGCTAATCGAGACGGGATTTCGATTTCCCATCGCGTTCTTTCTTCTATTGCATTTCGGATTGCTCGATATAGGTCTCCCGGTTTCGCCCCCCCCGTGATACGGAGTCCTCTCGATAAAGCCCGTGGAAATGCCTCATGAGTATAAAGCGCAAAACCAATCAGGGAATCCATGCTGTTGCTCAACTCTTTTTCTTCGATGCCATTTCTCCATATTTTGTTTGCCAACGGAAATGCATTTTTTTTAACCCACTCTTCGAGTTCTCGCTGGTTGGCGTTTAGAAGGTCTTCGGTTCGAATATTTTTCTTTTCGAGTGCTTCGAGAAGCATCATAAGGAATAATTTTTCACCTAAATATCCGTTCGACCAGGGTTCGGGCTCTTTGTAAGTCCCTATGGGGGGGAGAATCGCATGCCCGTATTCGTGCGCAATTTCACGCAGAGTTTCGATAGAATTAGAAAGGTTTTTTATGTCGTAGATGTAAATTGCGAGTTGTGTGCTATCGAAACCGTTTTCGTCAGGTCCGAAAAAGATGCCTTGTTCCGCACCGCTTTTCCCCCCCGATGCGAGAAACACATCTATAGTTCTTCGAAAGCGCAATGGATGTTCTAAAGAGAGTTTCGAATTTGCGAGTTCCCAAAGGTGCAAAAGAACACGAGAAATAGAGATGCTTGTTTCGAGGCTTTCATTGCTTTGCGTATAAATGCGAAAGCGCAAGGTTTGCTCCCCTGTAAGTTTGTCTGCGTGCGCTTCGATCTTGAAGGGGTATTCCCAGCGGTATTTAGGGCAGATCCTCGAATTTTCGAGCAGTGGGTAAACCTTCAACGAGAGTTTTGCATCGGAGTTCGATGGAAGGGTTATTGTAGATTGGAGGAATAATGCATAGAGGGTTAGAGGGAGCATCGGTGCTTGATTATAAATCAACTTAGGGTTTTGAACTTAGAGAAAAAAAGGCGTTCCCAAACAGAGTTTGGGAACGAGAGACTGGGGCTTTGGAACATGAACTGAGGGTCTTGAGCTAAGCAAAGAAGAATAAAGCGTTCCCAAACAGAGTTTGAGAACGAGAGGGACGATGAGAGAAAACGAGAGGAACGATGAGAAAGGCGATTCAAGCAGAGTTTGGGAACGAGAAATCTAATGGACTATAGTTGTGAAAAAGGCGGTAAAAACGAACGAGATGGATAACCGTAACGAACGTGATACAAATAACGATGAAAAGCAATCCTCAGCGGAGTTAGGGAACGAGCCTGAGGATTCTGGAAAATATGAGAAGCGGGAAAAACTGACTAATGTGGATTTGCCGGAAGTCCCCGAATGGAAATTCGAGAGACCGAAGCGAAAGCCTCCCGGTACTAAAACTCCGGATGAATCTAAAGCCTATAGCGCGCTCGGGCTGGGGCTTACACTTGCCTTCGGCTTAGTGGTCCCTATCGTCTTAGGAGTCGGAATCGGAGCATGGATAGATTCTAAGTTCGGTTTTACTTACGGGACGGTGGTAGGGTTCTTGGTAGGGGTCGTGCTCTCTTTCATGCTTATGCTTCGAATCGTGAAGAGGATGAATCTGTGAGGAAAGTAACTTGGATAGTCGTCGTGTTAGCGATAACGTTGAGCGGAATAGGGTTATGGAGTGGCTTTACGAGCTTTTTAGCGGTTATAGTGGGGTTGTTTTTAGGATTCTCTTGCTTTTGGTTGTCGAGGTGGATTACGGGAGCCCTCGTCGCCCAGAGAGTAACATCGAATCGCCCGGTGTTCATTTTCGGACTACTGAAGTGGCTGGCAATCGGGGGTGGTTTTGCTTTGGTTTATGTCATAGACAGCAAGGCTCTCGTATGGTATTTCATCGCCCTTATGATGGTATACTTTTTGCTTGTCGTGGGAGCGCTTTTCGAAGGAGTTGCTCCCACGAGTTTTGAATGAGGTAATCCGCATTTGGAGATTTTCACCACACTGGCTGCAGCGACGGCTGCGGAAGGGGCCCACGGAGTTTGGTGGACTCCTCTTTTCTATTTATCTTTTACTGCTTTGATTATTCTTTCGCTCGGTGTTATTGCGGTACGAGGAGCGCGAGAGAATGTTCCACGAAGTCTTCTTACACGTTTGCTGGAGCATGTCTATTTCTTCATCGAGAATATGTGTGTAAGTGTAATCGGGGAGCAGGGTAGAAAATTCATTCCTTTGGTTTTCACCATTTACACGGTTATTTTGGTGGCTAATTTTTTAGGTGTTATCGGGTTGATGGCTCCCACGAGCGTCTTTAGCGTCACTTTCGGGATGGCTGTGATGGTCGTGTTTTATGTGCAGTATGTCGGAATTCGGACGTTAGGGATTTGGGGATACATTAAGCACTTTTTCGGACCGCCGTTGGGTTGGTTGTTCATTGTCAATGTTCTCCTTTTTGTGGTAGAGATTGTTTCGGAGTTGTTTAAAAACGTTTCCCTCTCTTTGCGACTTTATATCAATATGTCTGCGGAGCATTCTTTAAAAGCGGCATTCCGGAAAATCATCGAAATAGGGGATTTCGGTGTACCTTTGGATGCGGTATTAGTACCGCTTGCGATTTTGGTAAGCATCGTTCAAGCACTGGTGTTTGCCGTTTTGACTTGCGTATATCTCTCTCTTTTCGTTTCTCACGAAGAGGAGGCTCATGCGCACTAATTCATTCTCGAAAATCATGGAGGAAATCAAAAGATGATTGCAATTGCTGCTATGGCACTGGCGATAGGCACCGCTATGGGTTTTGCAGTGTTAGGTGCCGCTATCGGACAAGGTCACGCTGCAAACGGAGCATTGAACGGAGTAGCACGACAGCCAGAGATGGCTGGTCGCATCCAAATGCTTCTTTTGCTTTCGTTGGCTTTCATCGAATCTCTGGTTTTGTTCACGTTCTTCCTTGCCTTCCAGTTGTTAGGAAAACTTCCTAACGCAGCGGAAGTAGATATGACCAAGGTGAGCGCATACGAACAAAGGCAAGATTCGAATCTTTACGCAACGGAAAATCAAGATCCTGAAAATCGATAAAAAAGAAAACAAGAAATAAACATGTTGTGGAAATTCGTTAAATCGCTGCTTTCTTCTTTACCCTTTTTTGTCGTCTCACAACTTTCCTGGGTAAAGGAAGCGAGTCATCATCCTATCGCGATGCAGTTGGGGCTCGATTTCTCTGCGATGTTCGTCACGATCGGCGTATTGACTTTCATGATGCCGCTCGTGGATGCTCTGTTTCTTACCCCGTTGAAGGAAGCACTCGATGCTCGAAAGAAGTATCTCGAAGATACTTATTCGGAAGCAGAGAGTTTGAAAAAGCGAATGGAGGCGCTTCGTTCTGCATACGAAGAAAAATTAGCGAAGAGCGAAGCGGAAGCGCGTGCGCAAATTCAGGCTGCATTGCATGAAGCCCAAAGGATGAAAGAGCAAATCCTTAACGAAGCGAGAACGCAAGCAGAAGAAATTCGTAAACAGGCACAAGAAGATATTTTGCGTGAGCGCGAAAAGATGTTAGTGGATTTGCGCACGCATGTGGTTGAAATGGCTCTCATTGCGACGGAAAAACTCATAGGAAAGCGACTCGATGAAGAATCGAACAAGCGCCTTATCGAAGAATTCATCGAAAGCGTGGAGGTGAAACAGTAACATGGACCCACGCGCGGCTCATCGTTATGCGCGAGCTCTATTTTCCGCTGCACGCCAAACGAATACGGTGCGCGAAGCAGAAGAGGACTTAGAAGCGATTTGCAAGATTCTCGAGGCGAAGCCGGATTTCAAGAAGACTTTAGAGGCTCCTAAGATTTCGCGCGAACAAAAACTCAAGTTAGTAGATCGAGTTTTTGCTGACCGTGCTCGCCCCCTTACGATGCGGTTGCTCCGTTTGCTCATCGAAAAGCATCGAGAACAGGAGATTCCTCTAATTTATAAAGATTATGTAAGGTTGCGAGAAGAATCGGAAGGGATTTTGCGAGTGATTATTTCTTCTGCGAAACCGATATCGGATAACGAGTTGCGAAAACTTATCGCCGCACTCGAAAAGCGCACAGGGAAAAGCATTCTCTATGAAACCGTCGTAGACCCGAAATTAATCGGTGGAGTCGCGGTGCGTTATGGAGACGACGTTCTCGATGGCACAGTCCAAGGCGCTTTGCGAAGATTGAAAGAACATTTGTATTACGACGTTTTGAAACAAACATGAAAATTATCTTTGGAGTTTGAATATGCCTATACGACCAGAAGAAGTTACAAGCATCTTGACACAGGAACTGCAAAGTTTCGAGCGCGAACCAGCGACCGAACATGTAGGAACGATTCTGCAAGTCGGCGATGGTATTGCGCGAATTTATGGACTACCTGATGCGCAAATGGGAGAACTTTTGGAATTTCCCGGCGGAATCATGGGTCTCGTTTTGAATTTGGAAGAGAACAGCATCGGGGCTGTGATTTTAGGTTCTGATGAAGACCTCAAAGAAGGTGACCCCGTTCGCGAAACGGGACGCATCATTCAAGTCCCAGTAGGAAAAGGTGTTTTGGGACGGGTGATTAACCCATTAGGTCAACCGCTCGATGGAAAAGGACCTATCCCGAGCGATGAAACACGTCTGGTGGAAGTGATTGCTCCCGGCGTCGTTTGGAGACAGCCAGTAAAAGAGCCAATCCAAACAGGAATCAAAGCGATTGACGCGATGATTCCTATCGGACGCGGTCAACGAGAGTTGATCATCGGAGATAGACAAACGGGAAAAACTGCGATTGTCGTAGACACGATTATTAATCAGAAACGCACGCATGAACCAGGGGAAAGTCCCGTTTATTGTATTTATGTCGCCATCGGTCAGCGAATGGGAAGTGTGCGCAGGGTAGTGGATACTTTAGAACGCTTCGGGGCGATGGAATATACGACGGTCGTCGTCGCATCCGCTTCCGAACCGAATGCTCTGCAATATCTTGCTCCGTTTACAGGTTGCGCGATTGGAGAATGGTTCCGAGATAACGGAATGCATGCTCTTGCGATTTATGACGACCTCTCGAAACACGCCCAGGCGTATCGCGCGATGTCTCTTCTTCTTCGTCGCCCCCCCGGCAGAGAAGCCTATCCCGGAGATATCTTTTATCTTCATAGCCGATTGTTAGAACGCGCTGCGAAGATGAGCGATGAAAAGGGCGGAGGTTCTTTGACTGCGTTGCCGATTATCGAAACGCAAGCAGGAGACGTTTCTGCATATATCCCAACGAACGTGATTTCGATTACGGATGGACAGATTTATTTGGAGCCCGATTTGTTCTTCGCAGGAATTCGACCTGCGATTAACGTAGGTATCTCCGTTTCGCGTGTAGGTGGCAATGCCCAAATCAAAGCGATGAAAACGGTCGCTGGAAAATTGAAATTGGAAATGGCTCAATACCGAGAAGTGCAAGCCTTTGCGCAATTTGCGAGCGATTTGGATAAAGCGACGCAGATGCAACTTGCGAGAGGTGCGAGGCTTACTGAGTTATTAAAACAGGACGTATATTCGCCATGGGACGTCATTGACCAAATCTTCGCAATCTTCAGCGGCACGGGTGGATTTCTCGATGCCATCGAGGTCGAAGAAGTGCAGAAGTTCGTGGAAGAGATGTTGGCGTATTTGAAAGAGCAATATCCTGATCTCATAGAGAAAGTACGTTCTACGAAAGAGTGGACTTCCGAAACGGAAGAGATGGCGCGCAAGGCGATCGGTGAATTCCAAAAATCATTCTTGAAGAAAAAGGAAGCCCAACGCTCTCAGGAGGCACAAGGGAATCCGGAAGAAGGCACTCAGAAGCAGGAAGTTAGAACATAAACTCAAGTTAGAACATAAACTCGTTGTATGCCGACGCTCAAACAACTCAATCGAAGAATTCGAAGCGCGAAGAACATTCAGCAAATCACGCGTGCGATGAAACTCGTCGCAGCTGCGCGATTGCGGAGAGCGCAAGATAGAGTTTTAGAAGCGCGCCCGTATTCCGAAAAAATGCGGGAATTGATTGCCAGTTTGGCAGAAGCGGGTGAAATGCCTGAGCATCCTCTTCTTGTGCGAAGACCTATTCAGCGATATGGTGTTATTTTGGTTACAGCGGAGCGTGGACTTTGCGGTTCTTTCAATTCGAACCTCAATCGTAAGGCATTCGATTTCGTGCGAAAAGAAACGGGAGAGCCGTTGTTTTATTGCGTAGGAAAAAAGGGAAGGCAGTTTTTCGAAAGAAGAGGTTATAAAATTTTGTACGATTCTTCGCTTCCCACGACAGGTCCAACGAAGAGACATGCCGAGGATTTGATGGGGAAAGTCAAAGATGCCTTCGTGAGTGGGGAAGTGGATGCGGTGTATTTGGTTTATAGCAAATTTTATTCGGCGATTCGGCAAATTCCCCAAGTGGTGCAGATATTGCCCATCGAGCCTCCTGAAGGGGGGGTTGAGAAAAAAGATAGTTATTTGAAGCAGTATGTTTTCGAACCGGATGCTCTAACACTCCTCGGCGAATTGCTTCCTCGATATGCATTGACCCTGATTCTGCAGGGGCTATTGGAGTCTACTGCGAGCGAACATGGCGCTCGCATGACGGCGATGACGAACGCCACGGATAGTGCGGGAGAAATGATTTCTTTATTGACGTTGCAAAGGAACAGACAGAGACAAGCGAATATCACGAAAGAGATTATGGAAATCGTTGGGGGGGCGGAAGCTTTGAAGGGTTAGGCTTCTCTTTTATCTGTGCGTGTGGTGAAACGGGTTTTTCATACTTTTGCTGAATACGAGAAGGTCCCCAAATAGAGTTTGGGAACGAGAAGAACTTGTTGTTACACAGAACAGATACTAGTTATTCTTAGCCCCGTTTCAGGAAAAGCATCTCCTCTTTTGACAATTCGATCTCCAAGCTTTGGACGTTTTGTCGAAGTTCGTCGATGGTTCTAGCACCGATGATTGCCCAGGTGGGGAAATCTTGACAAAGAACGTAAGCGAGCGCAATTTGATGAGGTGTTGCACCGTGTCGTTTTGCTAAAATCTTTGCGCGTTCGAGCCGTCGGTGATTTTCATCATTTTCATAAACGCGAGTGACATCGGGGTCTCGAACACCGGCGAACCAACCACGTGCGGCGGGAGACCACGCGAATAGCGGAAAACGATTTCGGCGATGCCACAGTAGTTCGGTTTCTCCTAAACTCACGCAGCCTTCCCACATCGGTTCGTTGGGTTCTGCTAAGGAGAGGTTGTTGCTGCTTAGAGAAAAGCCTCGAAGTCCATGTCTTTTTGCATAAGAGAGCGCTTCGTCCAGACGAGTCGTAGTCCAATTGGATGCACCGAATGCGGAGATTTTTCCTTTTGCAATTTGTTCGTTGAGGGAATCGAGCAATGGTGCGATATCCTGCTTCGGGTCGTCGCGATGGAGGACGAATACATCCTCTTGCTCGATTCCTAAACGTGCAAGGTTTTCGTTCAAATCCTCTTCGATGTATTTCGGGCTGACACGTGGGTGCCCGTAAGGGTGGCAACCTTTGTCGAGAAGAACGACTTTATCTCTTGCATTTCTCGATTTCATCCATCTTCCGACGATTCTCTGTCCAGCCCCCCCACCATAGATGTGAGCTAAATCGAAGGCATTTCCTCCCATTTCGAAATATGCGTCTATGAGTTGGTAAAGTTCGCCTTCTTTGTCTTCGAAGAAGAAATCCGTCCCGAGAACGAGTTTCGAAATCGGTTTATCTACTCCTTCGATTTTTCCGTATTTCATCTGCATTCTTTTGATTTTTACTTTTCGAAAATAAGACCTGCGCTTTCACGAAGCATATCGAGGGTATAGGCTTGCTCGAGAGTATCTTGCCACGTTACATAGGGAGCCTCGCGCTTTTCTAAAAATTCCATAACGGCGTCTGCCTCGAAACCGTATAAATCTCCTTCGAGACCCGCGCTCACATCTTCTATGCTGTCGTCTTTTGTAACAATCCTGAAGGGCATATTGCAATGCCAAGGAGAGGGGACTTCGATTCTGCCTTTCGTTCCGTAAATCGTGGCGTAATTCGATAGAGAGAGATGAATCGAAGTACTGAAAGATGAAGAAAGATTGTTTTCGAAGAAGAGGCATCCTGTTCCGTATTCGTCGTATTTTTTCGAGCCTATTTTCGCTAAATACACGGCACGTGATAATGCAGATCGGGAAATCATACGGGCAAACGAAACGCAATAACAACCTACATCCATAAGAGCCCCCCCTCCATAACGATTGACGAGGCGAAAATCATCCGCATCGCGAGGCATTTCGAAGCCGTGTTCCGAATAAATGTATAGCGGCTCGCCAATCGCACCCTCGGCAATCCGTTTTTGAAGTTCTATCGTTTGAGGATGGCAGCGATACATGAAAGCTTCCATAAAGAAAACATCGTTCTTCTTTATTTCATCGAGAGCCCATTCTGCTTCTTGCGCATCGAGCGCGAAAGGCTTTTCGCAGAGGATGTGTTTTCTTTTTCTGGCTGCCTTTACACTCCATTCGGTGTGCATATGGTGGGGAAGGGAAATATAAACGGCTTGGACTTCCTTATCGTCGAGCAATTTTTCGTAACCTTCGTATCCACGCCCACCATGTTTTTGCACGAATTCATCTGCTGTCTCTTGTTTGCGCGAAGCGACTGCCACGAGTTTTCCGGTACGCGACTGCTTCAGACCTCGGGCGAAACGTTGCGCAATTCTTCCCGTTCCCAAGATTCCCCAGTTGAGCGTTTTCATGAAAAGGATTCTATACAAGATTTCGAAGTAGAATTCTCGTGATGGAGCCGATACGCAGCGAAATAAACACTCGTTCTTCAGAATTCAAGGCGAATTTTCAGTGCTACATGGGGCTTATTGAAGAATTGAAGGAGAGGCGCGAAAAAATAAAGCGCGGAGGACCGGAGAAAGCACTTGCGCTACACCGCGAAAGGGGAAAACTCACAGCGAGGGAGCGGATCGAAAGGCTTTTAGACCCGGAATCGCCTTTTTTAGAAATCGGAATGTTGGCGGCATGGGAGATGTACGACGGAGAAGTGCCGAGCGCAGGAATCGTTACAGGTCTTGGAAAGATAAATGAAAGAATTTGCGTAATAGTTGCAAACGATGCCACAGTGAAAGGAGGCACTTATTATCCGGAAACGATACGAAAACACCTTCGTGCGCAAGAAATCGCATTGGAGAATCGTCTGCCCATCGTGTATTTGGTGGATTCGGGTGGGGTCTTCCTGCCGATGCAAAGCGAAGTTTTTCCGGATAAGGAGCACTTCGGGAGGATTTTTTATAACCAGGCGGTGATGTCTTCTTTGGGAATTCCTCAAATCTCGGTAGTGATGGGAATGTGCACGGCAGGGGGGGCATACGTGCCGGCGATGAGTGACGAAAATATCATCGTGAAGGGAATAGGAACGATTTATTTGGGTGGTCCTCCGCTCGTGAAAGCAGCGACGGGAGAAGAGGTAAGCGCAGAGGAGTTAGGTGGGGGTGAGATGCATTCTAGAGTGAGTGGGGTTACCGACCATTTGGCAGAGAGTGACGAACATGCGTTGGAGATATGCAGGTCCATTGTCGAAAATCTTCCTACGCCCCCGAACGTAAGCCCCCCCTATACTCCTGAAGAACCTTTATGGAAAGCGGAAGAAATATGCGGCATCCTTCCCCCGGATACTCGCAGTCCTTACGAAGTGCGTGATGTCATTGCAAGACTCGTAGATGGCTCTCGATTCCACGAGTTCAAAAAGGAATACGGAGCGACACTCGTTTGCGGTTTCGCTCGATGGATGGGATATCCGGTGGGGATTTTAGCGAACAATGGAGTGCTTTTTTCGGAAAGCGCTTTGAAGGGAACGCATTTCATCGAACTTTGCTGCAATCGAAAAATTCCTTTGATATTTTTACAAAACATTACGGGTTTTATGGTAGGGAAGCGATACGAAGAGGGGGGGATCACCAAAGACGGAGCAAAAATGGTGCAGGCGGTTTCCTGTGCGCAAGTGCCGAAGATTACGGTCATCATCGGCGCCTCGCATGGGGCAGGAAACTATGCGATGTGCGGGCGTGCGTATGATCCTAGATTTTTATTCACCTGGCCGAATTCTCGTATCAGCGTCATGGGCGCAGAACAAGCGGCGCAAGTGTTGATAACGATAAAAGAAGCGAAAGGACCGATTTCGGAAGAAGAAAAACGAGCCATCGGCGACCCAGTACGAGAGCAGTACGAAAGAGAAGGCTCACCCTATTACGCCACTGCAAGGCTTTGGGACGACGGTATTATCCTTCCTACCGAAACGAGAGAAGTGGTCGGTCTTTGCTTATCTGCTGCATTACACGCGCCGATTCCCGAAGTTCGTTTCCCTGTATTCAGGATGTAACGGGGTTTCGAAGAAAAGCATTAGGAGACAGGAAACTACAATTTCCTTTCGTAGCTCGTCACTATAGATAGCATGATTGAGGCTCTTGGGGAAAGGATGGCGCGATGGTCATTGCGCTGGGTGCCCGATCCGTTCATTCTTGCGTTACTCCTCACGTTTTTAAGTTTGATTCTCGCGTTTTTCGTGCAGGGTTTCGGAATTCTCGATGCGATTGGGGCATGGGGTGGGCGAATTATCCATGGAGAAGTTACGAAAGACGAAGTTGGTTTTTGGAGATTTCTCGCATTTTCTATGCAAATGTGCCTCATCCTCGTTACAGGACATGCACTCGCGGCGACGAAACCGGTGGGGAAACTCATTCGTTGGATCGGGTCGCTTCCGAAAAATACTGCGCAAGCGGCTTCATTAACTTCTTTCGTGAGCATGTTGTTCGGTTTGATTAATTGGGGGTTAGGATTAATCGTAGGTGCGTTGCTTGCTCGCGAGGTGGGGCTCGCAGCGAAAGAAAAAGGAAATCGAATTCACTATCCTTTAGTGGTCGCATCGGGTTATTTGGGTTTGCTCATTTGGCATGGGGGGCTATCGGGCTCAGCGCCATTCAAGATGACGCAAACTAAAGACGTAGTGGAGATGCTCGGAGCGGAACGCGCCGCCTCGGTCGGCACAGTGGGGCTCGAGCAAACGATTTTTAGCCCGATGAATGGAGTCGTTACGGTGGGGCTTCTCGTGTTCATACCCATCGTGTTTTGGCTTTTAGCGCCGAAAGACCCTGACAAAACGCAAGGTGTGGAAATAGCACGAATTCAATACACCGAAAAACGAGAGGAAAAGAGGCTGAAAACCCCCGTGGAATTTTTAGAGCGAACACCTTTGATAACGATTTTGATATGTCTTTTGGGATTCGGCTATTGGTTTTATTATTTGTCGAAAATCAGTTTATGGTCTATTGACATCAATGCAATCAATATGTTCTTTTTGTTTTTAGGGCTTCTTTTGCATGGCTCTCCGATGAATTACATTCGCGCGATAGACGAAGCAGCGCAAGGATGCGGAGCGATTATCTTGCAATTTCCTTTTTATGCCGGAATTCAAGGAATACTGCAATATAGCGGGTTGATTAAGGTGATGAGCGATTGGATTGCAGCGAATTCTACTGTTCATTCCCTTCCCGTTTTTACTTTCTTTTCCGCGACGATCGTGGGACTATTCATTCCTTCCGGAGGTGCGCAGTGGGGAGTTCAAGGTCCGGTAGTCGTGGACAGTGCAGCGAATTTAGGAACGCCCCTCGGACCGACGATTATGGCTCTCGCTTACGGGGACGAGTATGCGAACATGCTTCAGCCGTTTTGGGCGCTTCCTTTACTGAGCATAACCGGCTTGAGGGCGCGCGACATCATCGGATACACGACACTGGTGATGCTATTGAGCACGCCCGTTTTCGTGATTCCGTTGTGGATTTTCGTCTAACATAATACAGATGAAATCGTTGATTCTCGAAAAAAGCGGTGATGTGCTTTATGTGCGTTTGAATCGCCCCGAGGTTCGCAATGCTTTCGACGATAATCTCATAAGGGAAATTACGGAGGTTTTTTCCCACATCGATACGATGCTTCGTGCCGTAGTTCTTTCGGGAGAGGGGAAAGTTTTTTGTGCGGGGGGGGACTTGGAATGGATGAGAAGTTCCATAACTTTATCCGAAGAGGAGAACCGCGTTGATGCAGAAAGACTTGCGGAAATGTTTCGGGCTATAGATGAGTGCTCGTGCCCAGTCGTAGGGAAAGTGCACGGAGCGGCATTCGGGGGGGGATTAGGGCTGGTCAGTGTTTGCGATGTGGTGGTCGCAGCGGAAGGAACGAAATTCTGTTTTAGCGAAGTGAAATTAGGGCTTTCGCCTGCCGTCATTGCACCTTTTGCTCTTCGAAAAATCGGGGTCGCTGCAGCAAGACGCTATTTTTTGACGGCAGAAGTGTTCGATGCGCAAGAGGCGAAACGAATAGGATTGGTTCATGAAGTAGAACTTCACGACCATTTAGAGTCTCGTGTGAACGAGATTCTCTCTGCGATTCGCGAGACAGGACCGAACGCAGTACGTGAGGCAAAGCGCTTGATTCGTAAAATCGTTCCTTTGGAGGATAATGTGATGCGAGAATGCATCGAGACGATCGCGCGACTACGCGTTTCGGAAGAAGGACAAGAAGGCGTGAAGGCTTTTTTGGAAAAAAGATCGCCATCCTGGAAGCGATAAACCCTACGCTTTAACTTACATATTTATTCATACTGCTTTCTTGTCTTTCGTATTCGTTTTTCTCGTTCCCGAACTCTGTTTGGGAACCATACTATTTTTTTCTCGTTCCCAAACTCTGTTTGGGAACGCATTGTCTTATTAGCTTTATCGAGCCTACGACATTCCTACTTTTGAGAATATTGGACTAATAGGAGAGGATTTCGAAATAATATTTGGTAGACTTATCCGACATAATCTTTTAGAGGACAGGAAGTTATGAATCGAGCAAATCACCAAGATATCCGCATAGGCACTATCGTCCCTGCACGCAAAGCGGGGCATTATATTAGGCAAATCCTCCCGCATGGGTTCGAATCATTCCAACTTACCTTCGGTGGAGAAATCGGAGACCTCGACATCGAAAGCCTCGCTAAAGATTGTCTCGATGCATGCTGTGGGCAGGCGGTCATTAGTTGCATAGGAATTTACGGAAATCCTTTAGTGAACGAGCAAACCGAAAAAGACTGGGAGAGGTTGATTCGCTCAGCAAAGCATTTCGAGTGCAGTGTCGTAAGCGGATTCACGGGAGCAATCGAAAATCGTCCCGTGCAAGAAAACATCCCGAGATTCGCAGAAGTCTTCGGACGTCTAACGAAAGTTGCAGAAGATGAGGGAGTGAAGATCGCATTCGAAAATTGCGATATGGGGGGGACATGGGAAGCGCCGAGATGGAACATTGCCCACGCCCCACGCGCATGGGAGATGATGTTCGATGCAGTAAAAAGTGACGTTTTAGGCTTGGAATGGGAGCCCTGTCATCAAATGGTCTCTTTCATAGACCCCATAGCACAACTCAGGAAATGGGTAAAAAGGGTTTATCACATTCACGGTAAAGACGCGACGATTGCATGGGATATCATCGAAACGCAAGGAATTCGCAGCGGAGTTCCTTACCTTTGGCATAGAACTCCCGGCTTCGGCGATTCCAATTGGACGGATATTATTACGATTTTACGGCAGGGGGGGTATGTCGGTGCAATCGATATCGAAGGATGGCACGATCCGATTTATCGTGACGAATTAGAGATGACAGGACAAGTGCGCGCTCTGAACTATCTCAAAGCCTGCCGCGGGGGGGATTACGTCCCGAATCCGGAATAGTAAATTCCTACTCTCGAGAGTGTTTTAGGGTTGCATAGAACCCCCACCTTTGAACGCTTCGCCCACAAATAGTTCCCCTTGCGCGGCAGGGGGAACCTATGAGGAGGGGATCCAAAACCAAAGAAGTTCTTAGCCACAGACAAAAAAAAGAATTCACCCCCTCCTCGAACGTTCCCCCTCTTCGCTCCGCTCGAAGCGGAACTGGATTATTCATAAATTCCCTTTATCTCCGAAGTTACATGCGTATAAATAACATAATCTGTTTCCCTTGCAAAGCAGAGGCCTTTAAGAAGAGGTTCTTATCGCGCCTTACGGCGCTCCTACACTAGAGAATAAAGTGATTTCGTCCTCGTTCCACAAACTCAGTTCTTTCTCGTTTCCAAACTTGTTTGGTAACGTTCATTTTGTTATGTTTTTAATTACGATTACTCTTTTTTTCAAAAAAAGAATCAGTTCCCCTTGCGATGCAGGGAGAACCCGAGGAGGAATAGTTTATCGCGCCTTACGGCGCTCCTACTCTCGATTTTTTTAGGAGTGAACGGTCGGATTGCGTCATAATCTCGATTCGGTGGTAAGTGCATGAAAAAATTCGAAATACATCCTGACATTTCTTTAGCATCTACTCTTCCAGGGTCTTTTTATTGCAGTCAAGAAATTTACGAGCGAAGCAAAAATGCTATTTTCGCGCGTTCTTGGCAGTTGGCTGCCGATAGGGATTTCGTGCGTCTGCCAGGGCAGGTTTATCCATTCTTTTTGTTGGAGGGTTTTCTGAACGAACCGTTGTTGCTTACGAGAGATTCACAAGACCGTTTGCATCTGCTCTCCAACGTATGTACGCATCGTGGCAATTTATTAATAGAAAACCCGGGAAATGCAACGATGCTTCGCTGTCGCTATCATGGTCGTCGCTTCCATTTGGATGGAAAGTTTCATAGCATGCCGGAATTCGAAGGTTGCGATGGCTTTCCAAGCGAAGCAGACAATCTTTCGACGATTCCTTTTGCCGAATGGGGAAGATGGATATTCGTGTCCTTGTCTCCGAAAGCCGATCTCGAAGAGTGGCTTCAACCGATGATACGCAGGTTGTCATGGATTCCCGTGGAACAGTTTCGACACGATCCCACAAGAAGCAGAGACTATCTCGTAAAAGCGAATTGGGCTTTGTATTGCGACAATTATTTGGAAGGGTTTCATATCCCATACGTTCATCCTTCACTGAGCGAAGCGATTGATTACGGAACGTATCAGACGGAAATATTTCCCTATGGAGTTTTGCAAATTGCCTACTCGGATAAGGGAGAGGAGACTTTCGATATCCCCCCCGGTCATCCTGATTCCGGTAAATCCGTCGCTGCTTATTATTTTTGGTTCTTTCCGAATCTTATGTTCAACTTTTATCCTTGGGGACTTTCGCTAAACATCGTTCGTCCCGTTTCTCTGGAACTCACGAAGATTTCTTACCTAACTTATATTTGGGATGAAACGAGGCTCGGAAGAGGCGCTGGAGCGGATTTGGATAGAGTGGAAAGAGAAGACCAAGCAATCGTCGAAGCCGTGCAGAAAGGTGTGCATTCGAGATTTTACGAACGCGGACGTTATTCTCCAAAACGAGAAGAAGGCGTCCACCATTTTCATCGTCTGCTTACGAGTTTTTTGCAAGACGAAGCTTTATAAATCGCGACTATTCTGAAATTACGGAGTAACGATTTTCCACATCGTTTGGTCAACCCGCGTAGTAAAGCGACTCGTGAAAGACCATTTCCAACTCACGCGAGAACGTATCTTTCTTGAACCGGTTTCGACATATTTCAAGGGATTACTTCCGACGGTTACGGTTACCGAAGAGTCCGTAGTCGTTGCACTTCTCGTGTCGAACGTGTCCCATTTTTGCGTTTGGAAGTTGTAAAGTTCTATTTTCTGGTCTATACCTTCACGCGTGACGGATGCTTCCAAGGTGAAACTCAAACTCAACACATTGCTACTCGGGGCGACGCTTTCGACGACCAAAACGACGGGCGGGTCTCGCAAGGCACCCGGCTGAGGAAGAATTTGCATCTTCGATTCATCGCTATACCAAAGGTCGACTAAACTACCGGATTTCAAAGTTCCTTTCTCGATGGTAAAAGTAATCGGGAATACGTCATTCGATTTTCCACCGGTGGTAATTCCTAAAAGAAAATTCGCCTCGTTCGGTGAGCCGCCGAAATAATCCACTTCGGTTTCGTCGTACACACCATCAGGAAGGGGAAAAATATCGTACCAGAACACGTCTTCGCTGGTTCCCGTAGTCGCTCCCCCCCCACTGAAGACTGTAGAAAAGGCGAAATCGAAGTTTCCTTCTCCCGACGGGTCGGGTTCACGGAATTGTTGGGCGAAATAACATTCTCCATCGGGCACGGTCATACCGATAATGGAGATATCGAAGGTGATTTTCCAAGCCCCCCCGGATGGGAGTTGGAAAAATCCACCGAAATCCGCCAACACATCGTAAAACGCAGAAACACCCGCACCGAGCCCTTGGATGAATGTATCGTAAACAATCCAACGAATCAGGAACTGGTGAGTGTCTGCTCCGTTGATTCCGACGGTGAGGTGTTTCCATGGCTGACCCTGCCCCACCGGGTCTAAAACGAGGTCGTCTAACGAACTCGGATTTTGGTCGGTGAAGAAATAAGTGCCGTCTCCGTTGTCGTTCAGATAGGCAGTTGCCCTCGGGTCGCCGCCGCGATAGGACTCATTAGCAGGGATTTTTTCGGCGACGTAGGAAATACGGTATCCGGCGACGGATTCATATCCGTAAAACCTCTTGACTTTGCCAAAGGTTATCGGCATTTCCCCGTAAATTTTTTGGCTATACGCGGGGATGATTCCAGAAATAATAAATGCAGCAAGTAGAAAACACCTAGTACAATTCATGAGTAGTCCTCGTTTTTCTGAACACCTCGCATTGCGCTTGCTCTATCTATTGTACAAAAAAATGTATCCAGATGATAAGTCAGAGCAAAAAAAGCGCTGCCTGCGATATTTATAACTTTCAGACGTATTATATCGACCGAGTGTTCCTTGGATAAGTTGAAGTTTCGACGTCTAAAAGTCCTGCAAGCAGTCAAAATAGAGACCTTAACCAGATGGGAAAACCAATTCGAAAAGTCCTCGTAGCGAACCGGGGTGAAATCGCCTGCCGGATATTCCGCACCTTAGACCAAATGGGGATCGAAGGGGTGGCTATTTTTACCGAACACGACCGGGACGCAATTCATCGCTTCGCGGCATTCCAAAACCATCCAAAAGAGCGAGAGGCTTACGAGGTTTCGAGTTATTTGGCGATTTCTGAGATCGTCGAAATCGCGCTTCGATGCGGGGCGGATGCGATCCATCCGGGATACGGTTTCTTGGCGGAAAATCCGGCATTCGTACGAGCCTGTGAAGAGTCGGGAATCATTTTCATCGGTCCGGATGCTGAAGCGATGGAGACGTTGGGAGACAAGGCGAAAGCGCGCGATGTTGCAAAAAGTTTAGGATTACCAGTCATGGAGGGAGTCGGACCGAGTTCGGACCCCATAGAACTGAAAAATGCAGCGCTTCGTTTAGGTGCCCCACTCATGTTGAAAGCCGCGGCAGGCGGGGGGGGAAAAGGGATGAAGCGCATTCTCGACCTCAGCGAGATCGAATCGCAAATCGAAAGTTCGCAAAGAGAAACGAAAGGGGCATTCGGGGACGACAGGCTTATCATAGAACGTTACATTTATCCTTCGAGGCATGTAGAGGTACAAATTTTCGGAGACGGCATACGAGCGGTGGCTTTGGGAGAAAGAGAATGCAGTCTTCAAAGGAGACACCAAAAAGTTATCGAAGAATCACCATCGACCGCGGTAGACAATTCTTTGCGTGAGCGACTTTTCGAATCTGCCAAGAAATTATCGGAGAGCGTCGGTTATCGAAACGCAGGCACTTGCGAGTTCCTATTGGATTCGAAAGGGAATTTTTATTTTTTGGAAGTTAACACGCGCTTGCAAGTAGAACATCCCGTTACGGAACTTTGCACAGGACTCGATTTGGTGAAGATGCAAATCGAATTGGCTTGCGGTGGAAAACTGATTTCGCAAAACGAGATTCGACCTCGAGGACATGCTATCGAAGCACGTCTAAACGCCGAGGACCCTTATAACGATTTTTTGCCGAGTGCAGGGAGAGTTTTACTCTGCGAGCTGACTCCACCTGTGGGGGGGCGAATAGATTCGGGAATCGGCGAGTTTGTGACGACGCACTACGACCCCTTATTGGCGAAGTTCATCGCGCATGGTTCGAATCGAGAAGAGGCGAGGAGAAGACTTATCGAAAGTTTGAAATCCTCTGTGATTTTGGGTGTTTATACGAACCAGGAATTTCTTATGGAATTGTTGGAAAGCGATATGTTCGCTCGAGGGGAAACCTATACGACGACATTGGACGAAATGGAAGTAACCCGCAAAGAAATTCCGCCCGAAATACTCGTTGCTGCAGCCCTTTTATATAAAGCGCCAGGAGTTAAGCCTTCTCGAAACCCGTGGCAAACGCTCGGAAAATGGAGGATGGAATGAAAATCCTTACTCCGACCGGTGTAATGGAGGTGACAATTCCTCCGAATGCTAAACTCGTTCCATCGGAAAAACCCCATCGCTACATTTTGGAAATCAATGCAAAAAGGCAAGAAATCGTTATCGCGCGAAGCGGTCTCGATATATGGATAGCTTCGGGGGGGCGAACTTTTCGATTTTCCTTGCCGGACGTTTCGGAAACGAGCGCCGTGAAAGAGATACGGGCGCCGATGACAGGGACAATCGTTACTGTCCCCGTCCGAGCTGGTGAAAAAGTACAAAAAGGAGATACGCTCGTGATTTTAGAGGCGATGAAAATGGAATATCGCATGGAGGCTCCTATCGACGGAGAAATACACGACGTTTATGTCAAAGAAGGCGATTTGGTGGATTTAGGGCAGGTTCTCATTCGTTTGGTATGAAAGAAAAAATTCGAATCGTAGAAGTCGGTCCGAGAGATGGTCTTCAGAATGAACCGAATATCATTCCGACAGATGTGAAAGTCGCATTTATCGATGCACTGTCCGAGGCGGGATTCGAAGAAATCGAAGCAGGTGCATTCGTTTCTCCGAAATGGGTTCCACAAATGGCGGATTCCGATGAAGTGTTTCGAAGAATTCGAAGGAAACAAGGAGTGAGATACTCCGCACTCGTACCGAACGAAAAGGGGTTGGAACGCGCACTGGAGGTGAAGGTTGATAAAATTGCCGTTTTCACTGCAGCGAGCGAAACCTTCAATTTGAAAAACATCAATGCGACAATCGAGGAATCGTTGAACCGGTTGCGTCCGGTAGTTTCGAATTCGCCTGTTCCGGTGCGTGGATACGTTTCGACTGCTTTCGTTTGTCCCTACGAAGGGAAGATCTCTCCTTCCCGAGTTATTCCTGTCGTGAAAGAACTTTTGGAAATGGGATGCGAAGAAATTTCCATCGGGGATACGATAGGAAAAGCGACGACAGAAGACGTTCGTACTTTGTTGGAAGAAGTTTCTAAGGTTTGCTCCTTCGAAAAAATTGCACTTCATTTTCATGACACTTATGGGGGGGCGGTTAAGAATGCTTTGGTGGGTGCGGAGATGGGAGTAAGAGTTTTCGACGCTTCGGCGGGGGGCATAGGAGGATGCCCTTATGCACCAGGTGCACCGGGGAACGTCGCGACAGAGGATTTGGTGAGAGCATTTCCCGGAAGAACAGGAATAGATTTAGAAAAATTGGCTGCTGCGTCGCAGATTGTTCGTGGGTACGTTTCGGAAAAGAGAGTAAAGGCACAGTAGCATTTGGTATGCCCCATGCATGACTTCAAAAGTTAATCCCACACGACCCTTAGAAACGTCTATATTTTGATATAATTATCTAACCGCCTTCGTTTGGGGTGGTTTCTCCAATACTTTTTCAGAGAGGTCTAACGATGAAAGCAAAGGTGCTTTTTGTTTTTTCTTTGTGTTTTTTATTCACCTACGCTCTTGCGCGAACGGAGTACGTTCCTGGAGAGATTCTCGTCAAATTCAAAACAGGCCACGAACTCCAAGCCATGTTCGAGAACCGTCGAATCGGCGCTAAGGTAATGGAAACACTGCCTGATTTAGGAGTCTGTCGGTTGAAACTTCCCAAGAACCTCGATGTTCTTGAAGGAATCGAGCACTATTCGAACCTGAGTTTCGTGGAATACGCAGAACCGAACTACATTATTAGGGCGTTTTTCACCCCCAACGACCCTTCCTTCGGAAGCCAATGGGGACCGAAGAAGATTCAATGTTCTTCGGCTTGGGATATTACGTTCGGCTCATCGAGTGTTCTCATCGCAATCGTGGATACAGGCATAAGTAAAACACATCCTGATTTGAGTTCAAAGATTGCCGGAGGCTGGAATTTCTATAGCAACAATTCCAACTATAACGACGACAATGGCCACGGCTCGCATTGTGCAGGAATTGCCGCCGCGGCTACGAACAACGGAGTCGGTATCGCTGGTGTCGGCTTCAACTGCAGGCTGCTTGCGGTAAAGGTTCTGAATGCCTCTGGTTCGGGAACCCTCACAACTGTAGCGAACGGAATCACCTGGTCTGCGAACAACGGAGCGAAAGTGATTTCGATGAGCCTCGGCGCATCCTCGGGTTCGAGCACCTTGTTAAACGCTGTCAATTACGCCTGGAGCAAAAACTGCATCCTGGTCGCAGCAGCTGGAAATAGCGGAAAGACTTCTCCTACGTACCCAGCCTATTATTCTAACTGCATTGCGGTGGCTTCTTCCACGTCGAGCGATACTCGCTCTTATTTCAGCAACTATGGAAGTTGGGTCGAATTAGCCGCCCCAGGGTCGAGCATTTATAGCACCTATAAAGGCTCTTCTTATGCCACTTTGAGCGGCACTTCCATGGCATGCCCGCATGTTTCTGGGGTTGCTGGCCTTGTCTGGAGTCGTTTCGGTACGGGACAGAGCAACTCTTGGGTCCGTTCGAAAATCGAAAGCACGGCAGATTACGTAGGTACGTGGGTTTCGAAAGGACGCGTCAACGCATATAAAGCGGTGCAGTAAGCCGTTCTTAATTGGGATTCCCGATAAAAAGTTCACCAATTGAAGGTTCGACGGGGTTATCCACCACACCAACCCCTTTGGTGTGGCTTTTTTTGTATAATTGGCACGTTTTTTGAAAGTTAAAGGAACGTGTTAGCGTTACCAACACGTCTTTTTAGGTTAAGGGGTTTTCCGTGCCCATTCATAATCTTAATCTATTGTTTATCTGGAGGTATGGTATGAATTCGAAATTACTGGTCGCTTCTCTGATAGCGTCCTTAGCCGTGTGCGCTTCCGCCCAGAGATACGGCGAATACGTAAAGGACGAAGTTCTTGTAAAATTCAAACCCGGTAGTCAAATTTCTGCAACTATTGCGAATAACAAACTCGGCGCAAGAGTCGTGGATTACAACGATGCAATCGGGTTCACGACCATCAAACTCCCACCGATGGTTTCTGTCCCGGCAGCCGTTAGTTATTACAGCAAATTAGACTTTGTCGAATATGCAGAACCGAACGGCATCGTTCATGTTACATTCACACCGAACGACCCTGGTTGGGGAAACCAGTGGGGTCCTAAGAAAATCAAATGCCCAGAGGCGTGGGACATCACTCAAGGCTCGAGTTCAGTACGAATCGCAATTTGCGACACTGGAATAGATAAAGACCATCCCGACCTCGCTTCTAAAATCGTTCTGGGGAAGAACTTTACGAGCGGTGATGCTAACGCCTGGGATGATGGCTTCGGTCATGGATCTCACACCGCAGGAATCGCCGCTGCAATTACGAACAACGGAATTGGTGTTGCAGGTGTTGGTTTCAACTGTTCCCTAATGGCAGCGAAAGTTCTCGATAACGGCGGTAGTGGTACGTGGGCTTGGGTTGCAAGCGGAATTACTTGGGCAACTGACAATGGCGCTGATGCTATTAACCTTAGTTTAGGGGCTTCTTCCGGTTCGAGCACTTTGCTGAACGCTGTGAACTATGCATGGAACAATAACGTGGTTATCGCTGCCGCAGCAGGGAATAACGGCAATACGGCAGCATTCTATCCAGCCTTTTACACGAACTGTATCGCCGTCGCAGCCTCTAACTCTGCTGATGGGAAACCATCGTGGAGTACTTATGGAAGTTGGGTCGAAGTCGCTGCACCTGGCCAGAGCATTTACAGCACATGGAAAAACAACTCGTACGTTTATTCCGACGGAACTTCTATGGCAAGCCCGCATGTCGCAGGCGAAGCAGGATTACTCTGGGCGCATCTCGGCACCGGCGTGAGCAATAGTATCATCCGAAGTCGAATCGAACAGAGCGCAGATCCTGTCGGCAGCTGGGTCGTTTACGGGCGCATCAACTGCTTCAAAGCGCTCAATCAAGGCGAGACTGTAAAAGAATTCGCTCCGACTGGATTCGGCACGGTACAAGGAACGAAGCGAGGCGGCAACATTGCAAGCCTTGCAGCCGACGACGAGAACAAACTTTGGATTAGTTCTAATAAGCCCGACTTCACCACGGCGAAAATTGAGTGGTATGCAGAAACAGTCGTAAGTTATCCAGGGACGTTGACGAAACTGGAAATTCAGTTGCAGGCTCTCACCCTCCCAGCAGACACCTGTGATGTGTATCTTTTGAACTTCAACACAGGGGTGTTAGATTACAAAGGAACTATGTCATTAGTTAGTTCAGACACGACTCAGACAATCGCTGTGACATCAGGGTTGTCGGACTACGTCGTTGATGGTTACACAGTTGCATATTTCGCTGTGTCTGGACCGAGCTTGGTCGAGATGCGAACCGACCAGGTGATATTCCGGACCTTCTCGCAATGAACTAGTTTCTAACCTTAGCGCAGACTGATAACAATGAAGCCGGCATTTTATGCCGGCTTCGATTTTTTTTTGGATTTTGCTTCCGTAAGGAACTTCTATTGTTACTGGTATCGTCTAAAGGGCAAGTGCGTTTGGTGTACGCGCTCGAGTAACGGTACCGAGAGGAGGTGCATTCGATGAAAAGTAAGGGAATTACTGCCCCCTTCTTATTACTTTATTTATTGTTCGCCTCTGTTTCGCTCTGGGCACAAGAATTCGTGCCCGGTGAAGTGATTGTGAAATTCAAGCCGGGTGCTCATTTCGAAGCGGCTTTGGCGAACCAACAAATCGGCTCACGATTTATCAAAGAGATATCCGGGACCGATGCGGTGCTTTTGAAGCTCAACCCAAGGATGACCGTTTTTGAAGGGTTACGTTATTACGAGAATTTACCCATCGTGGAATATGCCGAGCCTAATGGAATCGTAAAAGGGAATTTTGCTCCGAACGACCCGCAGTGGAGTAAGCAATGGGGACCGAAAAAAATCGAATGCCCCGCTGCTTGGGACATAGACATCGGCGATGCATCGGTGCGAATTTCTGTTGTAGATACGGGTGTGAGCAAATATCATCCCGATTTGGACGGGAAAATCGTAGCGAGTTGGAATACGATTAACAACTCGTCGAATTCCAATGACGACAACGGACATGGTTCGCACGTCGCAGGAATTTCCGCCGCCGAAACGAACAACGGAGTCGGAATAGCAGGAGTGAGTTACAATTGTTCGATAGTCGCTGTGAAAAGCATGGGCAGCGATGGTACTGGAACTGTGGCGGATGTGTCGGAAGGCATTACCTGGTCCTGGCAAAACGGGGGGGCTCACGTTATCAATTTGAGTTTGGGCACTTTTACGCCATCGAGCACGTTGGAAAGTGCGGTAAATAACGCATGGAACAATAATGTGATTATTGCAGCAGCAGCAGGAAATCATGGAACTCCCGTTCCCTTTTATCCCGCGTTCTACGATAATTGCATAGCGGTTGCCGCTTCGGACCAATCGGATAATAAAGCCTCCTTCAGCGCATTCGGAACATGGGTGGATGTCGGAGCACCTGGCGTGGATATTTTCAGTTGTTGGGCTGGCTCTGGATATGCCACCGCAGACGGAACTTCGATGGCTTCTCCTCATGTCGCAGGGGAAGCAGGCCTTTTATGGAGTTATCTCGGAACTTCCGTGAGCAACAGCACGATACGAAGCCGCATCGAGCAGAATTGCGACCCATTCGGTGCATGGACTGTGTGGGGAAGAATCAATTGCTTCAAAGCATTGAACACTGGTGAGGTTATCAATGAGTTTGCACCTGTCAGTTTCGGCACGGTACAAGGGACGAAGCGCGCAGGAAACATCGGAAGTCTGGCTTCCGATGACGAGAATCGCCTTAGAATTAGTTCGAATAAGCCCGACTTCAGTGCGGCGAAAATCGAGTGGTGGTGCGATACGTTCGTGAGTTATCCGGGGGGGCTTACGAAGTTGGAGATAGAAATCCAATCATTCGTTCAACCTGCTGACACGTGCGATATTTATCTTTTAAACATCAACACAGGAAATCTGGATTACATTGGCACGGTGTCTTTCGGTACGAGTGACACGACGCAGGTTCTTGCGGTTACTTCGGGTCTATCGGATTATGTCGTGGATGGATATTGCGTCGCATATTTTGCCGTAGAAGGACCTTCGCTCCTCGAAATGCAGACAGACAAAGTGACTTTTCGTACGTTTTCTCAGTGAATTTTCTCTTTCGTAAGTTTTCTCGAAAGTGTTCCTATCTGTAAGATGCAAATGGTTTGAAGCTTTCTGAGAATTCTTCATCTCGTTGGCATAGAGAGACGAAATCGCAGGATTTGCAAATGTCTTTTACTACTGGTCGTACGCTTTCATAATCTCGGTTGAGAATTTCTTTTCCCAAAAGAATCAAATCGGTGCGGAATAATTCGAGGTCCTCGATGCGTGGTTCTACGGTAATACGATGGTTCGTATTTAAAAGAACGAGTGTGCTCAATATCCTGCGATTGGGGTTTTTGGAGCGAAGAAGAAGTTGATAACAGTTCATCGCGATGTCGTTGAGAACATCTACCTCGCTGAGCCTCGCTTGTATGTTCTCTGTGTTCTTCGTCGGATTCGTTTTGTAATCGATGATTTCCAATGTGCCGTCTTCGTGTTCGTCCACGCGGTCGATTCTACCGATTAATGTAAATTCTCCCATGTCTTCTTCGAAACGTTTTTCCACGAATAGAGTTTTCGTCGAAGGTCCGCGCGCGATGAATTCATCTACGTAACTTGATACGACAGCACGACCTTCAGCGAGTGCTTCAGTGGCTTCTTCAGGAGAAGAATAGCCAGCGGTAAGCCAGTTTTCTTCCAACGCTGCTAGGACTTCTTCTTTGGTTTGTACGCCCACATCCCCCTCGTCGTGGAAGCGCTGCAAGACCTGATGAAGACTTATACCGAAGGAATAATAAGATTTCGCACGCAGAAACCATTTTCCCCTCGCATCTACGAAACTCCACATGTATTTCACAGGACATGCGAGATACGTAGTGATTTTCGTGGGTGAAAGGGTCGGTTTTTTATTCATTTCGGTAATTTTATTCGATGAGGAATGTGGGAAATCCTGCGTTTGTGTGGTTTGTTTTTTTCATGTTCGCAAAAGAACATCTTACCCCCCCAATGCGCTTATCTAATCTTCTTTTTTTTCAATGCTTCCACGATGGCAATTGCGGAATCGGGATGTTTTCGTGCTTCTCTTTTTTCTTTTTCGTATCGCAGTTTTGCAATCGAATCTTCGAGCCATGCTTCGGTAAGAGGCCCTTCTTCCGGTCTCTCGAAAAGAGCAAAGAGTTGTCGGTCTCCTTCTTCGAGGTTCTCGAGAACCGACCCCGGATCGCAGTCTTCACCGAGAAGTCGAATTTCATGAAGAACTCTATCTGCTAATCTTCTTCCCGAACCGCTGACTAAAAAACCTTCTTCCTCTAAAAGAGGGAGTGCTTTTTTTCGAAATTCTGGCCTAAGCACAGCGCGAAGAATCACACGCTCCGCGATGGGGGGGACAACCTCGTTCGATTTGCTCGTCTTTCCGGGCAGAACTCGGGAAGTTTGTTCTCCTACGAACTTTTGTTTCTTTCCGAGGTTTTCTACGTCCTTTCGCAATGCGGCTACCGTCGCTTTGTAATCTATTTTCGAACTCGGATGAAGCGCTGCCAATTCTTGAATCAATTGCTGCTGCTCGAGTTTGTCTTCTGCTGTCGCTAAAACTTTCTTTATTTCTTTCCAAAAAGCAGAATCGGCTTTTTCTATGCCATGCGGATACATGCGGCGCACAATTTCTATGCGAAAACGCAATGGGCTGACCGACTTTTGAACGATTTGATGCAGTTTCGCAGCGCCGTGGTTCTGGAAAAGGCGATCCGGGTCTTCTTGGGGGGGCAGAAGAGCGACCCTACAATCAATGCCAACCGTTTTCAAGAAAATCAAGGCACGTTCGCTGGCTTTGACTCCGGCGGAATCGCTGTCGTAAGCGAGTATGACTTTATCGCACCATTTTTTTAGAACTTTGGCATGTCGATCGTTGAACGCAGTTCCGAGAGGGGCAACCGCTTCCGTCAGCCCCGCTCGATGGCAACTGATTACATCGAAATAACCTTCGACCAAAATAGCCTCTTTCGTTTGCGAGAGTTTCGATTTGGCACGGTGCAGTCCATAAAGAGTTTCGCTCTTTCGAAAAAGAGGTGTTTCTTTGGAATTGAGATATTTCGGCTGAGAATCATCGAGCGCCCTTCCACCGAATGCAATCAGATTTCCTCTTTCATCGTGAACGGGAAAGATCAGACGGTTACGAAAGAAATCTCGATACCCTGAAGATTCCGAGCCGGTTACGACTCCCGCTTGCTCCGCATCGCGCAAAGAAAAATTCGATTTACGGAGAACTCGTATCAATTCCTCGTCTGAGTCGGGCGCATAACCAATCTTCCATTCCGCAATGATATCGGGTGTAAGCCCTCTGTTCGAAGCATATTCCTGCGCAAAAGAGGATTCGAAAAAACTTTTATTGAAGAAACTGCAGGCAGTTTCTAAAATTTTGCCGAGCAATTGTTTTTGATTCGGTTCCTTTTCTTGAAATCGTGGTTTGAGCGTCACTCCTGCTCGTTTCGCAAGAACGTCGAGGGCTTCTTTAAAATCTAAGCCTTGCGTTTTCATCACGAAAGAGAAGATGTCTCCTCGCTCTTGACATCCGAAGCAAAAATATCGCCCTTGTTCAGGATAAATATAAAAAGATGGGGTCTTTTCCCGATGAAAGGGACAAAGACCCTTGAATGTTTTTCCTGCTCTTGTGAGTTGGACTCTTTCGCTGACTAAGTCTACGAGGCTTATCCGAGAGCGAATTTCATCCAACTCGTCCGGCATAGGGAATTACCCTTTGCCAGCAGAGACGACTATTGCAGTAACTCGATACGGTTTGTTGGCGCTTTCTCTCGTGAATCGGAATGCCACTTTATAGTGTTGGAGGAATCTCACCATGAAGTAGTCTTGCCCGACATCGTAACCATCGGGATTACCGTACGCCTTTATCACTTGCGAGAGAGTGCTGCCAAGACGAATTCCTTTGGAGGTTTTCGCTCTCGGATTCGAGATGCCGATAACCTCGATTTGAACTACTTTGTTGAACTTATTGAGCACGAAGTTGACGCTGTTGCTCGGGCTTAGGCGATAAATCCATCTTACGTACTGAACTTGTGTGGCCGTGCCACCACCACCAGCGCCACCGCCAGCGTCACTGCTCTTCAAGCCTCCACCGCCGCCAGCATCAGGCGGACCGGCGTTGGCTGGGACTACACCCATTTGGCCCATGCTCAGAGGTGGAATTTCCCAAACACCTGGAGTGACCGCTCTACCGCCGCCGCCCCCACCACCTCCGCCACCGGGAGCGCCAGCAAATCCGCCACCACCCCCGCCACCGGCGGCGCCGGATTGAAGGCTGAGTTGAACGGCGAGAATATCCGTCGGAGAGCCGAATTTCTTTGCGACCGTAATTCCGCTGTCATAAAGTTTGATTCCCAAGAGTCCCGTTTCAGCCTTGACCTTGGTCTGAGCTAACGGTGCGGAGAGAACAAGCCCGCTACAAGCGAGCAAGGCTAATATTTTTGTACTTTTCACTTATCAATATCCTCCAGATGAGTTATCGTATATTTTGACGCAAAACGTACCTAATTGTTACCGTTCCGATGGGTGTTTTTCTTGGCAACCCGAATCTCAGGTAATCTTTTGCTGATATTATGAATACTATCCTCAAGGAGGAAACAAATTATGGGAGCACCAGCGCACTTAGTTGCATCAGAGTTTAAAGAGAAAGTAGAACGGTCGACCGTACCTGTATTAGTTGATTTTTGGGCGGAGTGGTGCGGTCCGTGCAAGGCGATTGCCCCGCATATAGAGGCTATCGCTCGCGAATATGCAGGAAGAGTCAATGTCTACAAGGTGAACGTTGACGAAGAGCCGGATTTAGCGATGCGGTTCGATATCATGAGCATCCCGACGTTAGTTATTTTCAAGGATGGGGAGGAATTCGACCGTATCATCGGTCTTGTTCCGAAAGAACAAATCATCAGTGCTCTCGAAAGAGCTCTGAAATAGACTCGGGGTAGAAAGAAAGCAGCCAAGTGGCTAAAGCGCCGAAACCGATGACGTTACTCCAAGCGAGCAGCGTCATGGCATTTGCCATTCTCTTCAGTCGGATTTTGGGGCTCATTCGGGATGCGGTGCTTTCTGCGCAATTCGGCATTCGATTCGAGCGGGACGCATATGTAGCAGCATTCGTTATTCCCGACCTTTTATTTTTTCTTCTTGCAGGAGGCGCATTGAGTAGCGCGTTCATCCCGGTTTTCGGAAGTTATTGGGCTAAAGGAGAAAGGGAAGAGGCATGGAAGGTTTTCAGTTCCCTCGTTACGCTGATGGCTTTTGCGGTGTTTTTCTTCGTGGTTTTTGCGGAGATTTTTGCACCTCAACTCGTTGCCATCTTTACACCGGGTCTATCTTTCGAAAAGCAAGCCTTAGCCGCGGATTTGTCGAGAGTCCTGCTCCCCAGCCAGTTCGGTTTTTTGTTGGGGGGGCTGATGTTCGGAACGATGAATGCCCAAAAACATTTCCTCGTACCTGCTCTCGCACCCAACATTTATAACTTAGGAATCATCCTCGGTGCTTCGGTTCTGGCTCCTCTTTTGTCCGTGCCCATATTCGGTCCTGCGTGGGGTGCTTTGGCAGGAGCATTGGTGGGGAATTTGTTGATCCCGATTTGGGTGATGAATAGATTCGGAGCGAAGTACGAATTCCGTCTCGATTGGAAACACGAAGGCGTTCAGCGTGTGTTTCGGATGATGCTTCCGGTTGTCTTGGGCTTGAGTCTGCCAGGGGTTTATGCTATTATCACTCGCGCATTTGGTTCGTTTTTCGAGGAAGGTGCGATTTCTGCACTGGATATCGGAAATCGCATCATGCAAGCGCCATTGGGGATATTCGGGCAAGCGTTGGCAATTGCTGTGTTTCCGACGCTTATCGAAATGTATGCGCATAATAAGAAACGAGAGTTTTTGGAAACTGCAAGCAAGTCCGTCCGCACAGTTATTTTTATCGGATTGATAGTGGGGGGGATCATGTTCGTGATGAGTGAAGACATCGTTAGAGTACTCAACCAGTGGGGAACGTTTACATCGCAAAATACGAAGTTCGTCGCAGAAGGTTTGCGAATGTATAGTCTCGGTGTGTTCGCATGGTGCGCTCATCCGATTTTAATGCGGGCGTTCTTCGCAATGGAAAACACGATTACACCGGTGTTTTTGGGAACGATCACTACTTTTTTCCTCTTTAGCCTTTGTGCGTTTTTTTTGAAAATCGGTGTAGGTTATTCTTGGTATGCGCTCGCAGTCTCCTTGTCAGCGATCTTTCTTATGACCTTGCTCCTTATCGGTCTTAAAATTAGGTTAGGACGATTCGATGGCACGAAACTGCTGAGAGTACTCGGTGTCGGAGTGGTCTCGACAGTATTGATTTCTCTGCTTATCGCATTAGGGACTTTGGTCGTACCGTTTCCGGAGATAATCCCCGCGAACCTTATCTCCTTCGTCCGTCTGTTCCTATTCGGCTTAGGTGGGCTGTGGATTTACCTTAAAATAGGAAATGCCTTGGGTTTGGAAGAGGCGGGCTATGCTTTGAGAGCGATTTCTAAGCGACAACCAGCCCCTCCTCCAGAAATCTCTCCATAAATCCCACTGAAGAAGTTCTCGAATATGTCGATAATTTCAAGGAAAGCCTTAGGCTTTCTGGACACATCTTTTTTTTGGACATAACTATGATAAAAGTCGGCGACTCCGTATTGCTCCTGCGCTCCTCTGAGGAGCAGTCAGCGACCGTTTTGGCTTCTCGCGTAGAGAGGACAAACCCTTTGACTCTCGTCGTTCCGATTCGGGAAGAAACCCCGCTCTTGGACGTTGGGAACGCCGTTAGCGTGATTTGGAGAGGACCTAATTCCAACGCTCATTACGAGACTTCTATTAGCAGGATCACGAGTTATGGACTTAGCCTCGTTATCGAATTAGCGAAAAGTACTTGGGTGGAGTTCGACCGCAGGCGAGGAGAAAGATACGACACAGACTTCGACGGTGAGGTAACCGTCGTTCAGGAAGACCATGGTGGTGCGGCGACACTCGAAACCTATTCAGGAAAAGTCATCAACATCAGTTGTGTTGGATGTTTATTCAAAAGCGCTGCTCCGTTCGAGCGCGGTTGTTTAGTTTCTGTTCGCATCCCTGATCCTTTGAAATCGGGGGAAATGCGGATGCTCGCCATTATAACGAGAATCCAAGATGACTCAGTGGGATTGGAGTTTTTCGATTTTAGTGGAGATTCACGAGTGAGATTGAACAACCTGTTGATGACTTTGGAAAAGCGGAAAAACGAACAGGCTGCGTAACGTTTTTTATTCTGACTGGGAGCGTGGGCGAGGAAGAGATTAAGTCCCTTTTTGCTGTAGTTTTGGTAGATTTCTTTTTTTATTTCTTTTTTATAGTAGACCAGAAACGTCTATTTCATTTATCCCATTCACCCTCGAATACATATTCAGCAGGACCGGTCATATAGACAGTTCCGTTTTCGATGTATTCAATCGTCAAGTCTCCACCTGGCAGGTGGACGAGGGTACTTCTTTCGGAAAGACCTCTTAAGAAACTCGCTACGCCAGCGGCGCAAGCCCCTGTCCCACAAGCCAAAGTAGCACCCGCACCTCGCTCCCATGTTTTTACTTTCAATTCCTTATTGGATAAAACTTGTGTGAATTGAACATTCGTGCGCTGAGGAAAGAGTTCATGGTATTCGATGGCGGGTCCCCATACATCGAGAGGTACTTTTTCGACATCTTCGACGAAAATTACGCAGTGGGGATTACCCATCGAAACTGCGCTTGCATCGAATTTTTGTGCCGCTGCAACTAACTCGAAGGATAAAGCGGCTTCGTCCGGTGGTCCATGCATCGGGATTTCTTTTCGCAAAGTTCGTGCCTTGCCCATATTTACACGTACTTGCTTCCCATCCAGTACTTCGACTTCGAGAATTCCCGCCTTCGTTTCGACAGGGAACTTATCGAGTTCAGTGTAAGCACGGTCTTTCACAAGCCTCGCTAAACAACGAATGCCGTTTCCACACATCTCGGCTTCGGAACCGTCGGGGTTGAACATTTTCATGGAAAAGGGAGCGCTATTTCCTTTTTCAATCAAAATGATGCCGTCCGCCCCGACGCCGAATTTTCGGTCGCACATCTCTCGAGCAAGTGCAGGGAGTGAAAGGTTGAGAGGGGGATTTTTCACGAAATCAATGAGCACGAAGTCGTTTCCGATTCCATGCATTTTCGTGAAAGGGAACGAACGTTTTTCAGCGATCATGCGAGTATCCTTCCCGTTCACCCACTGCTTCTTTCATAAGGTTTCTATACCCAAGTATGGGTTTTTCGGGAGTAATGCAGGATACCGCGTGTTTATAGATTAATTGTGTCGGCTGACCCATAGGCTCGAGAAGAATCGTGAAAGCGTCGAAACCTCTCACAACCCCCTCGAGGACAAGCCCGCCTGTCAAATGCACCTTTACCGGAACGTTCTCCTTTCGAGCCTGATTCAGAAACATTTCTTGCAAGTTGATTGCTTTTGCCATTTTTTTATCCTCATCCCTTCACGATGCAGAAGGTTGTAGGTTATTCTCTATACGGTTGCAAATTTCCTCTACTGTCCCTTCGGCATCTATCCAAATCAAGTTAGGCTCCTTGCGAAGCCAAGTCATCTGTCTCTTAGCATACTGGGAAATTTGATTAATTATGCTATTTACTGCCTCTTCGAGAGACATTTTTTTATGAATTACTCTTAGAAGTTCTCTATAGCCATGAGCGCGCATCGCTGGCCAGGAAGCATCAGCACCTAATTCGCTCAAGGCTTTTACCTCTTCCAGCCAACCTGCTTCTAACATTCGATGCACCCGCTCCGAAATCCTTTTGCGCAAGATTTCGCGAGGAACTAAGAGCCCGAATTTTCTCTTTTCTGCTTTCCATTCCGTTCTTTGCATAGAGACTTTAGGCATTTTCTTTCTTTCGATGTATCTCAGGAAATGCGCTGGGTTTCTTATGAAGGATTCCGAAAGCCCTTCGAGCGAGATTCCTTCCCGTTCTGCCAATTTTTTAGGACCCACTTCTTCCCATGCTTTTCTTAGAATTTCTCGGAGTTCTGGATTCGCAGGCTTTTGAATTTCTTCGTACTCTTCGAATAAAGCGCGGATGTAAAGACCCGTTCCGCCAGTAACGATGCAGTGTTTTCCTTCGTTTGCATAACGCTCACAGAGAGGGCGAGCCATTTCGAGGAACTTCCCGACGGAAAAGGGTTCCCAAGGTTCGAGAATGTCGAGAAGTTCGTAGCGTTTTTTGTTTTTGGGTTTCGCCGTACCGATATCGAGCCCTTTATAGATTTGAAAAGCATCGGCGTTGACGATAGCGGCGTCTAATCTCTCTGCGAGAGATTCCGCTACGTCGGTTTTTCCACTCGTGGTCGGACCCATTATGGCGATGGCGAAAGGCATTGTCGTTAATATTAACGTTATTTTCTTCGGCTGAAACGCCAAGAAATAAATTGGAGAAATCCAAGGAAGCGATAAAGATAACCGCTTGTTGGGATTTCAGAGAGAACCCTGAATAGCCCCCCCGGTTACCGACTTCCTAATTCTTCTCCGAATCGAGTGAGAAATTTCCGAGGATTAGCGTGTAAAATCCCACCCATGAATTCGATGAAGAGAACAACATTATACCCTGAACATGTGCGGTTAGGTGCGAAGATAGTCGAATTTGCCGGTTGGGAGATGCCGATTCAGTACACCAGCGTGGTTGCGGAATGCAAAAGCGTACGAGAACGCGCGGGCATGTTCGACGTTTCTCATATGGGTCGCCTTACTTTTCGTGGGGATAGGGTGCTGGAATTTTTGGAATGGATAACCGCGAACGATGTGAGCAAGTTGACGAATGGAGGCTCTCAATACTCTCTACTTTGTTACGAAAACGGAACATGCGTAGACGATATTATCGTATATCGTATCAACGAGAATCTGTTCCGCATGGTAGTCAACGCAGCGAACCACGATAAGGATTTGGAATGGATAAAATCTCACAACACTTACGGAGTGGCAATCGAGGACGAGACGATGCAAACGGCGATGATAGCCGTGCAAGGACCTAAAGCCTGCGAGATAACACAATCTTTGAGCAAAGACAACGTTTTGGCTATCGAGCGTTTTCATTCTTCTGAATGCAACGTAGCAGGCGCGAATTCTTTTATCGCGCGAACCGGTTATACGGGAGAGGATGGCTTCGAGTTGGTAGTTCCCAGCCAAGAATCGGTGAAGGTTTGGCAAGCGTTATTAGAGAAAAATGTCGTTCCATGCGGTCTTGCTGCAAGGGATGTGCTTAGGGTCGAAGCCGGATTGCCACTTTATGGGCATGAATTGAGCGACCAAATTTCACCGATCGAAGCAGGTCTCGGATGGGTAGTCTCGAAAACGAAGAAGTTCATCGGCTCGGATGCCATCGAGCGGATGCGCAAAGAAGGTACACGACGTAAACTCGTTGGCATTTTGATGGACGGGAGGATGGTGCCTCGGGAAGGTTATCCTGTGTTTTGTAATGGCAAAGAAATCGGGAAAATGAGCAGTGGTGTATATTCGCCGACTCTCGAGCGCGGAATCGGTTTCGCGTTTGTTTCTTCGGAATATGCGGAAGAAGGTTTGCGGTGTGAAGTCTTAATTCGCGATAAAGGCTTTCCGGCAACGGTAGTTTCGAAGAGATTTTTGAAAAAGAAATAGAAATAAAGGAGGTAGTATCTCGAAGATGAAATTACTTGGTAAAAAGGGTTCTGGTTCTTTTGTTCGCATTTTAATTTCGATTTTTTTACTTTCTTCTTCGCTTTCTGTTTTCGCAGAGCCGAACGTAGAGGAGCTATTACAGAATTTTCATTTTCGTTCCGTTGGACCTGCTGCGAGTGGGGGGCGTGTAGTAGATATCGAGGTGCATCCCTCGAAACCGTATACGATTTACCTCGCTTCGGCATCCGGCGGTATCTGGAAATCCGAAAACAACGGCACGACTTGGACGCCGATATTCGACAATCAAGGGACGATTTCTATCGGAGACATTGCGATTGCACCTACCAACCCGGACATTATTTGGGTCGGAACGGGAGAACACAATAATCAGCGAAGTGTCCTTTGGGGGGATGGGGTTTACAAATCGGAAGATGGAGGAAAGACTTGGCAGAACATGGGTTTTCGGGACAGTCTGCATATTGGTCGCATCGTGGTGGATTCGAAAAATCCAAACGTCGTTTATGTCGCCGTGTCTGGATGGCTTTTTCGAGCAGGGGGGGAGCGCGGAGTTTATAAAACGACAGACGGGGGGAAAACCTGGAACTTGGTTTTAAAACCAGAGAACGATACAACCGGCTTTATCGATATCGCGCAAGACCCGAAAGATAACCGCGTACTATATGCCGCAGCCTACGACCGTTTGCGAAGGCCATGGCATTTTCGCGAAACGGGAGCTGGTTCTGCTCTTTATAAAACAACGGATGCTGGCAAAACTTGGAAAAAGTTGACGAACGGATTGCCCACAGGCGAAATCGGTCGAATCGGAGTTGTCGTTTCGCCGACTGACACCAAGATAGTCTATGCAGTCATCGAAAATCCTGCTCCTCGTACAGGGACAACGGTTTACCGTTCGGAGAATGGCGGACTGACCTGGAAAAAGATGAACGACAGATCGCTTACAGGAAGTTATTATTACGGACAAATCCGTGTTGACCCGAAAAACCCACAACGAGTATTCGTGTTGGCAACGAGGCTTCATAAAAGCGAAGACGGAGGAAAAACATTCGAGACGATTGCGCGTGGAGTTCATGTAGATTTCCATGCAATGTGGATTGACCCGAATGACACCGATAGGATTCTGTTGGGATGCGATGGCGGGTTCTACATGAGTTACGATGGAGGAAATACTTGGGATTTCGTAAACAATTTACCGATTGTGCAGTTTTATGCAATCGGTGTGGATATGGCGAATCCTTATAACATCGTGGGGGGGACGCAGGATAATGGCGTTTGGCTAGGTCCTTCTCGCACTCGTTCCGGTGGGGGAATTACGAATCGGCATTGGAGCAACATTTATGGGGGGGATGGCATGTATTCCGTCCCAGACCCGGAAGATCCATATACGATTTATACGTCTTCCCAATTCGGAAATGTCGTGAGGATTGACATGAAGCGTCGTGACGTTAGGAACATTCGTCCGCGAGAAAGCGGATTGCGTTATAACTGGATGACGCCGTTTTTGACGTCTCCGCACAATCCTCGTGTTCTGTATTTGGGCGCTCAGAAAGTATTCCGCTCGTATGACCAAGGGGATAACTGGCATGCGATTAGTCCGGATTTGACGACGAACGATGCCGAAAAAATAAAAGGCAATGTTCCTCATTGCACGATAACCACAATCGATGAATCTCCCAAACAAGCAGGTGTGATTTGGGTGGGAACGGATGACGGAAATCTCTGGGTAACGCGCGATAATGGTGCAAGTTGGACGAAAGTGAATGACAATTTGCCCGCTGATGCTCCGAAGGGCTATTGGGTTAGTCGTGTCGTCGCTTCGGCTCATGAAGAAGGAACGGCATATGTCGCCATAACAGGTTTCCGCGAAGAAGATTTTCGTCCGTTTTTATACAAAACGACGGACTTCGGAAAAACGTTTACTTCGATTTCTAATGGCTTGCCGAACGAACCGATATCCGTCGTAAAGGAAGATAAGCTCAACCCGAAATTGCTCGTAGTCGGCACGGATTTAGGATGCTACATCAGCATTGATGGTGGACAAAGCTGGCACAAAATGAAAAATGGCTTGCCGACGATTGCAGTTCACGACATCGTAATTCATCCGCGGGACGGAGATTTAATTTTGGGAACGCATGGCAGAGGAATCTTTATTTGTAATATTCAAGTCCTTAGACAATACACGGATGACGTAAAAGGAAAACCATTTCATTTATTCGATCCAGGCGCTGTGTTGAATATGCAACCTGTTTTCGAGATGTCGGATGGTTTTCGAGGACAGCGCGTGTTTCTTGCTCCGAATCCAGAACCGGGGACGAAAATTGCTTACTACATCAAAGAACCTATTTCAGAAGAGCCTATCCTTCAAGTCACGGACGTTGCTGGAAATGTCGTCGCCGAGTGGAAAGGTGAAAAATCAGCAGGAATTCACTTTTTTTCTTGGGATTTACGCACTCAAAAAACAGAACGACCGCGTCCGCTTCCTTCCGGTAGTTATCTTGTTCAATTGAAAGTAGGAGATAAAACGGAGAAGAAGGTTTTAAAAATTACGGACTGGGAACCGTAATAGATTCCCAGTCCTCGTATCCCTCTACAAGCGACGTCGTTTACTTCGGCAAATCCATAGAGTCGGAGTGAATGTATGCGTAAAGTTCCTTGTCGGTGATTCCATCGAAGGAATATTGCGTTTTGAGTTCTCGAATCGCTCTCGCATAAGCGAATGCACATCCGACTTCCATGAAACTGCCAGTGTATGGGTCCCATTCCCCACGCTCAGAACCCTTCTTTTTCTCCTCGTCGAGAAGTTTTTGATAAAGTCTCGGGTTCCACAGGGGGCTGGTATCACCTTTAGTCCAAAGGTCTCGGAATCGAGAATCAATACCTTGATGGATATTTATCTCTTTGATGTTCCATTTTCCATCTTGGTCGGTAAATTCCTTACCCTTCTTCGCATATTTCTTGATCAACTCGAAGGGTGCGTTATAGAAATAATCTTTGCGTATCGGAATGTCTTTTTTGTTGATTCCGAATTCCGTATGGTGGGGTGTCCAAGATTCTAATTGCCAAGGCGAAATATAGATGTTGATTCCGAATTCCGGACCCCATCTCCAATAAGTATGGTTCGATGTTCCGTAAAACGGTTCACCCCAAATCGCCTTCGCTTGAACTACGAAAGAATCGAAATTCGCTTGGACGGATTGTTTGAGTTTTTCCGAACCCCATCCTCCAGACATGTCTACGTTATCGAAACTAAATCCGAGACTGAATACGAATTGCTGGAACGCTGGATCGAACAAATTCCAAAGACCGAACCCCCAACCTAAGTTATCCATTTCGGGTCCGTTCCAGCACTGCATGCGAACGCCGACAGGGAAGATGCTTCTCATATAGGCGATTTGGTTGAGAAGGAAATCACGAATAGTCGGGATGTTCAAACCGATTCCGATTGCGCAAATTCCTCCGCGCGTGTTGGAAAGAACGTTTCCGTCTACAACCGAATAATAGTTCCAAAGCGCATTGAATTGGGTTTCGGTAACTAAACTCTCGACACCGGGATTGAAACATACACCCGATATCGTATACATGATGCCGTGTTCGAGGCACTCTTCGAATACAGCCGCTGCATGATAGATGTCGTATCCCTGGTCAGTTCCTCCGAGAGGGTCGTTAATTCTCGCTCGATTGAGTCCGAGACGTTTAAGAAACAATATTTGCCATAGGCGTTTTTTCAAAGATTTATCGAAGCACCAAGGAGCGACATCTGCACCAAAGCCTTGTACAGCAAAAATGGGATCTGTTTCTGCCGAAGCATTAGCAGCGGCTGAGGCTTTGGTTGAAAGTAATTTTGGGAATGTTCCTGCGAGTGCAACTGCACCTGCAGTTTTAATAATGTCTCTACGACTAAGTTTCATTTTTCCTCCTAAGTCCCTGGACTGTAACAATCTCCACAAGATCCTTTGCAAGGAACCGTAAGCAGTCCCTCAAAAGTAACTCTTTACAGGCAGTTGTATTCCGTAACCAAAAAGCGATTCTACAGGTAAGGATGACAGCGTGTCAAGTGTCAACAAAAAAAGCCGACCCTAATAAGGGTCGGCTTGGGGTTAGGGAGGGGGAGGTAATAAAAAAGTCTTTAACTTGTCATTTGTTTTTCGTTATTCATTCATCGTTGGTAATTCGAGCATAAATCGCGCGAAAAATATCCTTTTAGTAATATAGCTTTCGTCTTCGTGGGATACAGATTCTCGTCCTATAAGACGAGCAAAAAGTGTGCCAACGTTCGAAATTTGCTCTGAAATTTCTAATCCTGGTAATTTTGCGTAATACGAAAAATTTAACATTTAAAATTCCTTTCCCTCGAGTTGGCAATTCAAGATACATCTAACGCGGTGAGAACGTTGCTTGTGAGAAGTTTTACTTTGGCAGGCACCTAAGTGACATCCACAACCCTCCGGAATTATAATGGTCTACGTGAAACGTGAAGATTCTATCGAGAACGTGATTATCATGGGCTCAGGACCCGCTGGTTATACGGCTGCACTGTATGCCGCTCGGGCAAACCTCGAACCACTTCTTTTCACAGGACTTCAGCCCGGTGGGCAACTCATGCTCACGACCGAAGTCGAAAATTACCCTGGTTACCCCGAAGGGGTTTTGGGGCCAAAAATGATGGAAGACTTCCGAAGGCAGGCAGAACGGTTCGGCACTCGAATCGTGGAGGCTGCCATTGCTCAGGTCGACCTTAGCCGACGACCTTTCAGAGTCTTTGCGGGGGATAAGGAATATTTTTCACGAACCCTCATCATTGCCACGGGTGCGGAAGCGAAGTGGCTGGGTGTTCCGGGGGAGAAGGAATACGCAGGCTACGGGGTGAGCGCTTGTGCTACATGCGATGGATATTTCTTTCGAGATAAGGATGTGATCGTAGTAGGGGGGGGAGATACTGCGATGGAGGATGCTTTGTTCCTTACCCGATATTGCAAAAGAGTTACTGTCGTTCATCGAAGAGACGAATTGCGCGCTAGCAAAATCATGCAACAACGCGCATTTCAAAATGCAAAAATAGATTTCATTTGGAACACAGTAGTGGTCGAAATCCTGGGCGAGGATGCTCCGAAAAAACACGTCGTAGCGGTGAGATTGAAAAACACTGTGGATGGTTCCGAAAAGGAGATGCCTATAGATGGAGTTTTCGTGGCGATTGGTCATCGTCCGAATAGCGAACTTTTTAAAGGCGTTTTGGAAATGGACGAATTGGGATATATCAAAACGCAACCTTGGAGAACGCTGACAAATGTTCCCGGCGTATTCGCTTGCGGAGATGTGATGGACCGAGTTTATCGTCAAGCCGTCACCGCCGCAGGCACAGGATGTATGGCGGCGATAGATGCTGAACGTTTTTTGGAAGCGGAAGAGCATCATAAATAAAACTAAACTAACAATTGCTTTCTTTCTGACATGTCTGATATGTCTAACGTGTTTTAGTTGTTTTAAGGCATATCGTAAACCCGAACTTGCAAAGCAGGAGGAATATCGGTTTCATCGCAGCGCTGAACCCTGGAGGCTTATCAGTAATCAGCCATTCGAGATTCCTGCATATTTAGGCAATCGTTGGTTCGGTATTCGCCTCGCTTCGAATGGCTCCGGTTTTGATGAAAACTTTGATGAAAAAACGGAACCTCTGCCTTGCTTTTATTTGCAAAAAGATATCCTTTGCAGAATTCCTAATATCGCACAGTTCTTATTTTGGGCGGACGGAGAAATTTTAACGCCATCGAAAACGTCGTCGTATCTCTCAATTCTCGATATGCGCAGTGGGCTTTTTACCATCCAATGGAAGCAGAAATTGGGAAACGATAAGAACGTCTCCGTGAAAATAGAGAACGTTTGTAATCCTATTCGACCGGAGATCGCTCAGCGTGTGTTGATCACCGCAGATGAGCCAATTGAAATTCGTCTTTGGAATGGATTTAAAGGGATGGAGTATTCGATAAAACGGAGCGAAAACTCGAAAACCGAGAATTACGAAGGGCGAATCAAACTCGTTCCGGTTTCAGATGGGGAAAAGAAAGCACTTACACAAAATTTTTTATATTTTGTTCGAGAATGTAGATTTTCACAAAATGGGATTACTACGAAGGAAGAAACAGGTGGAACTCTTTCGAGCAGTGAGGAACCAGTTCGAGAATTCGTATTCGAAAGCGTTACGAAATTGAGTGAAACTCCAATTGCAGAAAGTGGTGATTCTTTCGAAGAGGTATACGCTCGAGCGAAGGAGTGGTGGGAAAAAAGATGGAAAACGGACATCGAAATCGAGGGTTCTCCGGAAGACCAAAAAGCCGTTCGCACTTTTTTGTTTTATTTATATATGAGCGCAAACGAAAAACTCCCACCGATGGGATTGAGTTCGGAGAAATATCGCGGTCATCGTTTTTGGGATGCCGAGGCTTGGATGCTGCCGGTTTATGTTTGGATCTTTCCAGATATCGCAAAGAAAGCGACACGATGGAGATTGAATGCGATACGAAAATCGCAGATTGTTCCTTGGGAGCAAGGAGCGGGGGGGCTGGACCTTACTCCCCCAGAATTCAAAAACGCGCTGCACGTCGCAGGATGGGTGTGGTGGTGGATGGAACGAGCAAGAGCATTCGATTTTCTCGATGAAGAAGAATGTTTTTACGTTCGCTCCATCGTCGGGGAACAGTTTCTTCGACATGCTAGCCATTTCGATTCGAAAACGGAGATTCGCTCAGTGAGGGGTCCCGACGAGGCACGTGAACGAAATAACGATTTGATAACGAACTTACTCGCAAAAAGCGTTTGGCACGAACTTTCTATGGATGATCGAATCCCCCGAGAACAGCGTTATCTTTATAAGCAATACTCTACGACGATAAAAATACCTGCACTCGCTAATGGCATTCCCGCCACCTATGACAACGACCATCTGCGCAGTTATCAACAAACGACTGCGCTCTTAGCCCTTTTTCCCCTCGAATGGAATTTTTCTCGTGAGATAAAAATTCGAATGTTCGACCTTTACAAAAACAAAATCAGCCCAATTGGTCCAGCGATGAGCGATAGTATTCATGCGACCATTGCAGCACGCTTGAATCGTCCTGAGGAGGCTTATGCGTTCTGGAAAGCCTCTTGGAAACCTTTTCTCCGCGAGCCGAATGCGCTTTTCAGCGAAAGAAGAAACACGAACGAAACAACCTTTCTAACCGGAGCAGCGGGATGTCTCCAGGCGGTGATTTATGGTTTTTTAGGGATTCGGCTCGAAAAGGGGAAGGGAGAAGTGAATGCACCCTCGAAAGTTTTGGCAAATGGTTATAGAATTTCTATCGAGCCTTGCCTTCCTGCATCTTGGAAGAGCATAACGTTCCATAATGTTCCTATATCAGGAGGGTATGTAACGATTCGTGCGTCGCGTAAAGGCGTTGAAATCTATGAGACGGAAAAAACTAAAAGATAATATGGAGGTAAATGACCATGCCCAAAGTTCTTCTCACGGTGGACTGCAAAGCAGCCCACCACCAGCGATGCTACACTCCCGAGATCGTTAAAATCGCAGAACAACATGTAGTTCCTTTGACGTGGCTCATCCATACATCCGGTGCAGACCCGAGTGCAAACACCCAACTTTATTATCACGAATACTTTCATAAAATCCCCAGTTGGCATGAAATCGGAATGAATGTTTACTTCGAAAACGATCGTGGCTATGTCGAAGACCCGAAAGAAAGAGGGAGCATCATTCAAATAGCGAAAGACGTTTTGAAATCCCATCGGATTAAAGCTACGAGTTTTCGCGCGGGTTGCTTTGCATTGCTTCCGAGTGATTTAAAATACTTGGAAGAAGTAAAAATCATTGCGGATTCGAGTTCGGTGAGTGGCAGCGATTATCGCATGTTCGTGGATTGGGGGGGTGCACCTACTTATCCTTACCGTCCGAGTTACGAGGATTTAAAACAAGAAGGGAACAGTAAAATCGTTATTTTCCCAGTGACTTGCGCGAAGGGACAATATGCTTATTTAGATAAAGGCGCGGAAGAGGCAATCGGGATAATCGAAGCGGCTGGAGAGCGCGAAGTGTATTGCATAGGCATGCGCGACTATATGGATTGTGCGGCGGCGCTCGATACCGTCATTCAATACTTCAAAGGACGCGGTTCACGTTTCCTCACTTTAACGAATGCCGCTTCGGAATTTTTCAATACACCGAAAAAATAATATTTGAGATACAAGCAGTTCTATTATTGCGAAGGTTTTACCTTGGCGGCGATTTCGATGAGTTGTGCTTCCGATAAATTCGATGAAGCCAATGCGTATCGAATTTCACCACGCTGCCAAGTAATCACGGTGAGTTTGAATGGCTCTGTGATAGTGTAGCTTTTCGCTTGCGAAATCTTTTGTTCCGAAATGGGTTTGCCGGTTCCCAGAGAGAGCGGTCCCAAATACGGTTCTGCGGCGGAACCGTGCACTTGAATGAAAGTCAATACTTCTCCGGTTTTCGGGTCTACGAAATCGCTTTTTGCGACGAGAACCTTTTTGTTTTGTGCTTCTTGTTGTTGAGCAGCAGTTCCAGGCGCGATTACTCGTCCGCGGTCGTCCATTTGCAAGGTAATTTCACGTCGTTCTCCACCTTCACTCGTTCCGATAACTTGAACCTGGCGTGAGCCATCCGGCAATACCGTTACGGATACCTCCGCTCGACCCCCCCTTTCTCCCATAGAACGAAGTGCTCTCGCTACTTCTCTTCTGCTCAATTGATTCTCTCTACGCTGTCGGAGTTGATCCATTTGCTGTTGTCTTTGCGCTTGAGCAGCCAACTGAGCCGTGTTCGCTGCGATTTCTCGATAAAGGGTTTGAACATATCCGTGGGTTAAAGAAGTATCGAAAGAAGAAGCCCATTTTTCTACGGGTGGCTTGGATGCTTCATTCACTTTGGATATATCGGAATAAAAATCTTTGATGCTGCGAGTTTCCGGTACTCGCAAAAGCGCTTGCGCAGATACGACACCTTTGATAATCACTCCCTTATCTGGGGGGGCGAAGAGTACTCCTTCGGGAAGAGTCCCATAATCGAATTTCGTAAATTCTCTTTGATAGACCAATGAGCCATTGAAGTAATCTTGCAGTTTCAAAGCGATTCCCGTTTCACGGTCAATCCATATTCTTTGGAAATCTTTGTTCATCGAATCGGGTCTTTCCAAAATGTCGAAGACCATGCATTCTCGTCCTGCGATTTTTTCCGGCTTGCGCACCAGCACGCGCTTTTGAAGCGCTTTTTCGATACCCTTCAAATTGAATTCCAAATCCGCCCTCGAAAAACGCGGCGTTTCCAAGTATTCGAAAACCTCGAAGGAAGATGGCAGCAGTATCTGCAGTGCGTAGTTGGGTTTTCCCTCGAGCCATGTAAAAATGCCCTTCGAAGAATACACCTCGACGCGTGGAACCCCCTCCAGCTCACCGTTTACCGGTGCTGTGGTGTAGACGGCTAAGTTTTCCCCTTCTTTGACTATACGGACGGTGCGCGGTGATTTTCCCGTATAGGTTTCGACCACGGTTCCGGTAATAACGTCAGGACGTTTCCAGCCGTCTTGGGCATTCGAAAGCCCTAAGGAAACGAGAAGCATGAGGGCAACGAGTAATTTCTTCATTCTTCCTCCGATAGTTTAGGCTACTGATTTTAGGCTATTTTTTGTCTGCTCTAGTTAATAAACGTTTAGATTTCGTTTTTGCTACCTATTTTACGTAGAAAAACGTCTCACTGGTTCCCCATTCGGAGGTATTCCTCCTGTTGCTCCTTCGTGAGGGAGCGCCAGATCAAGAATTGTTGTCGAAGCGAGCCTATAAAACGCCTATTGAGGCTTTCCCAATGCTCGGGGTCACCACTGAAACGATGGATATTCAAGGCGATTCCAAAAATCCCGGGAATTTCTGTCTCTTCGAACACGATTTCGAATTTTTGCTGTACCCCCAAATCGTAGGGCGCGAGCCAGCACCGAGCCGAAGTAGCGAGGTAGCCGTTTTGTATTTGGGTTTCTACGTCTGTGGTCACGAACTCTCCGATTGCATATTCTTCGAAGGCTTTGAGCCATTGCTCGTAATAACGGGCTAACCCTACGGATTGTTCGCGTGATGTCGTGAATGGTAAGGGAATCTTCCATTCGTCAGATTCCGGTGTCGTAATAACCCATTCTTGTCCAGCCGAGGTGGCAATGCGAGAGGCGATTTTTGCAGGGTAAATCGTGCTCGAAAAGACGACGAATATCACCATGAGTACAGAGACGAAGGCAGACATACTGCTAAAGTTGAGATAGATTTCCGGAAAAAGATTTGTCATTCCAACGAATTTGCCGACAATTTGCGCGAAGATGTACCCCCCCACGACTCCCAAGATTGCATACACCAAAGCCTCGGCGAAAAAGAGCGAAGAGATGTTGCGAGGGCTCAAGCCGATGGCGCTGAAAATTCCTATTTCGCGCTCTCTTTCTATGACACTCGCAATCATCGTGTTCAGCATAATAATTGCAGCGAGAATTGCAGGAATCAGGACATACTCGAAGCCGGTTCCTTGCGTTGCGGCTACACTGCTGAAACGTCGAATCACAGGTTTCCCGTCTCGCAACGCAGATCCATAAAGATTTCGGTTCACTCTCGGCAAAAGCGCGCGCATTGCGTTTTCTGCCTCTCGATGGTTCGAGAAAGAAACAGCGATCGTGCGCATCACCCCCCCTATTTCTAATGTCGTTTGCGCAGGGAGAATCGCTATTTGGCTCGGGTCGAGCCGCACGTAGGTGAGAAACGACGCATCCCCCCCTTGCCCTCTTTGCTGGAGTTGCCCAGAGCGGTCGAAATCGGCAGGCATGAAACTTTCTTGGTCCAAATCGTTCAGTTTTTTAAGAGCCAAATCGTCTGCTATTCCGACGAGTCGAAAGTTCATCCCTCCGAGTCGAACCAGCGTGTGATTCACGTCGTCAGGAAGGATTGCCAGTCGCTCGGCGACGGAGCGCGGGAGAATGATAGCGTCTCTTTCTCCTTTTTCGAACCATCTCCCCCCCGGCAGTAGCGCGAGATGTGGAGCGAGAACATGTCTCTCGTCACTTTCGAGTCCGAGTATAGCGTTGACTTCGACCATTTTTGCATTGGCGTGTAGGGGCAATACGCTCTGTGCCCCCCCTTGAGCTCCGTAAAACCAGACACGTCGAACGACCGGATGCTCATCGCCGAATTCCGTGAGCAGTATTCGATAAGCGACGTCGTCCAAAGGCTGAAGTTTCACGTCTCTAAGCAAGATTCCTGGATACTGCGGCTTTCCGGGTTCTTCGATTTCGTTGAAGCGCAGATCCGTGATGATGCTCGTGAAACTCAACATCGCAAAGGTAACCAAAACAAGAGTAAGCCCTGTGAGCGTCGTTCGCATAGGTCTTCGACGCATGTTGTTGATTCCGATTTGTAACGCGGTGAAAAGAATGCTTACTCGGCTGAGTTTATGTTCGTGTGTGCCCTCCGATTCTCTTTGATATAAAAGCAAACTGGATTCGAACTTTCCGAATACGAAGGTAATGACGATTAGACTCAATGCGCCCATCGTGAAGGCGACGAAAATCATAAAAGTGTTTCCGCTGAGGTCGAAAGCGGGGTGGAGATAGCGCAACGCGAAGAAAGTGGCGATGAAAATCGAAGATGAAGCGAGGAGTTGGTTGAGGAGTTTTTTGAATCCGAAAAAAAGCCTTTCCAAAAAATAGCAGAAAGGCATTATAAGAAATAAGTAAAAAACTAAACCATTTACGATGTCTTTCGTGGTAGATAAAATTAAAGGATGCACTCTCGCGGCATATCCCCATGCTTCGAGGGCATCGCGTTCTGCGAGCGCATAATGTTTTTGTTCATATGCTTTTTTGGCGGAGAGAATCGCATTCCATGCTTTTCCGTGCAGGTCTTCGATGCCCTTGTTGAGAATGCGATGTTTGCGAAGAAGCGCGAGCCTCTCTTCGTTGATCGTATAAATATCTACTGCAGACTGCAATGCGATAGAAAATACAGGCATTCTCTTCGACAAGGGAAATCCTGTACCTTCGGGTATTTCCTGATTACTGTTCGTAAGAAGTAAACGGGTATCGTTAGCCGCATTTTTCCCTACGATTTTAAAGCGGTCATTTTCGATGCCGAAGAAGACCCCCCCGTCTTCCCAAAGTGGTTGTTCTCGCCAGCGATAATCGCGTTGGGATACTTGAAGACTATAACGTCGTGGGTCGCCGTTGTTTCTTCCATCGAGCATTTTCAGCACCGTCAGGGATTGCATCGAAAGAGAATCGCGCAGGCCGTAGAGTTCCCACGCTAAACACGAAAAAACTGCAATGGGCACTTCCCGATAAGCCGTATTGAGAAAGAACGTAGTAGGAAACCGGTTAGGATGTTGTTCGTTGAAATCCAATGTCCGAATGATTTCTCCATCTTTTCCGATTTCGTATGCCCACAGACTAATCGGAAAACGGTCAAGAGGATAAAAAGCGGTAACGGGGGGGATTCCCAAAAGACGATATCGAGCCTCTTTCCCGTATGCGCGAGCGACATACGCGCCTCGAATTCCTGCGTATGACGGATAACGGTTCTCCAAAACGACTAATGCATTTCGTACGGGAATGTCGGGAAGAAAACTCCGACGAGGATCGTACGTCAAAACCTGCCCTGCAATCGTCGAAAATCCCGCCTTTAGCGACATTTTTAGGAATTCACTTCCGCCACGATAGGGAACGGCATTATCTCCATAAAGAGATTCGTTTTGTGAGTCGTTCAGAAGGTGGTCGAGCAGACAAAGTATCGTTCGCAATTGTGTACAAAATGCTGGAAGGTTTACGTTTTCTAAATTATCGAAAGGAGTGTCTTGATGGTATCGAGCGTCTTCTGAAGTTACGAACGAAATCATATTCAAACCTGCGAGGTTAGCGATTTCTCCTTCGTGAGCGATTCGGCAAAGAATGTTGTTTTTCCATGCGCGTCCGTCCGGGTTATTCACTCCGTCGTAAAAAATTTCACGCTCTTCTCTTTGCATCGTGCGCGCGATTTCAGGAATTCGTTCACGCATGAAACGAGCAACGGCGGTTTCTTCTTGAATCACTTCCCATCGGTATTCCACCCACCACCCGAATCCTAGCGGAACGACCCCGGTGCTATGACTGCTCAAATCGAGAAAATACGCAAATTGCGGGATGCGATAGTTCGTGATTTTCCAGTTATCCTCGAAGCGTTTTTCTAAAAATTGACGAATACCTTGCATCGCTTGAAAGTGACCAGAAGTAAGAAGCAACAAAACGCTTCGCTTCGGTTTGTTCTTTTTTAAAAAGTGAGCGATTTCAATCAATGCAGCCGCGCTGCATGCTTGCTCTGCACCATGGGGAAGACCGGGCACGACAGAAATCGAATCGGAGTACGCACCGATGAGAATCCATTCATTTTTGAATCCAGGGTCGCTTCCGGGAATCGTAACGAAAAGATTTTCTGCTTCGATTTCTATCCATTTTTGGTTACAATGAACGCGGATTTGTTTGTCGAGAGATTGAAAAAGAACTTTTGCATCCTCTCTCGAAACCCAAAATCTCGGAAAATCTAAGGGGAGATTCGACCAAAGCATCTCTCCTTGCGAGCGCCATGTAGCATCGGGTTCGAGAAAAATCGCTGCCTTTGCGCCTAAGCGCGCAGCAATCAGCCAATTCGTTTCCGAATTGAAATCCATCAAAACGATGCTTCCATCTACCTTTTTGCCCTCGTATCGTTCGATTCCACCATCGCCGACGTAAATCAAGTTTCCTGTCAAATCGCAAGAAGAGGTTCTCACTCCGTTAGGCCAAAGAGGGAACAACGTCGTGTTACCGTGCGGCGTAAATGCTTTTGCTTTCGCAGTTGGGTCCGGAATCGTAAGAGGATAAGTCTCTTTTCGAACTTCGCCTGCGCTCCCCAATCCTTCTTTCGAACGCAACCATTTCGAGAGTTCCGTGGGGGGGCTTCCAATTCGCGTCTTGGAAGACATCTTCACGATAGAGTTTCGGACTCGCTCGATATCGATACCTCTGATGATTTCCGAGTAGTTGCGAGCGCTTTGCGAGAAGGAAAGGGAAGTTATTAAAAACAGTAAAAGAAGGCTAAGAACTCGCATAATGTGGCTTATTTTTCGGCAAGAGGAATCCAGACTAACATTTCCGATGCCCCGCGGTTTGCCCATGTCATATAGGGTATTGCTGTTGCCATCGTTTTCACTCTTTCGAATTTCGGATATTCATCGTAGGCATAACTCGGAGCATTCGAAAGGTTTTTCCCATCCAATACAGGGACTTCGAGCGCTGTAATGCCATCGAAGTCCCCGAAGGAAATCGTTTTCGGTTTTTCATCGTTTGTAATCGAAATATCTCTCACGGGAAGGCTTTTATTGTGTGCGCTTTCGAAACAATATACGATAGGACCGCGCATGAGAGAGATACAGTTTCGATTCTCTCGCATTCTTGGGTGAGCGAAAACCCGATGGACAGGCATTTCCATATGTAATTTTACTGTGTCTCCTTTTTTCCATTCTCTTCGAATTTCAAAAAAGCCGTTTCTTGAAATACGCTCTCCGTTTATCGCTAAAGTTTTGCACCATTCCGGGATGCGCAAACGGAGGGTGAATTCTTTCGATTTCATGATTTTAATCGCAACCTCTTCCCCCCATGGATAGTTCGCTTCGATTTCGAGGGAATAGTCTTCATCTCGCAAAATGCAGGGTTCGAAAAAGTTGACGAATATTCCTTCATCGTCTTTTGCGAAGAATACTCCTTGAATGGAAGCGAGGGTACGATAAATGTTGGGGGGGCAACAGGCGCAATCGTACCAGGGTTGCCTTTCGTGATTTCCGGAGGATTCGAGCGGATTTACATAAAAATATCGCGTCCCGTCCCACGAAACTCCTGCTAAGAAGCCATTGTAAAGAGCGGTCTCTAAAGCGTCCAGGCATCGGGGATGTGCGCTCATTGCGAACAATCTCCAATTGAATTGCATAGAGGCGATTGCTGCACATGTCTCCGCATAAGCGCGTAAGTTAGGAAGTTCGTGAGGCTCTCCTATCGCCTCCCCTTCGTGCCTCGCACCCACCCCCCCTGTTACATATGTTTTTCCATTTTGTAAATCTTCCCAAAGTGCTAATACCGTTTCCTTTAACGCATCTTCCCCTGTTTCTAAAAAGATATCGGTTGCGCCGGCATAAAGATACAAAGCGCGAACGGCATGTCCGACTGCCTTTTTTTGTTGCCTAAAGGGTAAATGGTCTACGAAATATTCTGTCCCCCCCGCAACATTATGTCCTCGTGCATCCAGAAACCTCTTCGCCATCGTAAGCCACTTTTCGTCTGCCGTTTCTCGATACAATTCCACCATCGCCATTTCGATAACGGGATGACCGCATGTGCCGAGCCGCCCGCTCGGACCGAAAACTTCATAAAGGTGTTGCGCAAAACGTTTCGCTATTTCTAAAAGATTCGACTTGCCCGTGGCACGATGATGCGCGACCGCCGCTTGGATCAAATGCCCAGCGCAATAGATTTCATGGTCCTTTGCAAGGTTGGAAAAACGCTTGCATTTGTTTTCTCCTGCAAAAGATGTGTTCACATAGCCATCGCTGTCTTGTGCATTTGCGATTTTTTCGATGATTTCGTCTACTTCTCTTTCTAATTTGGAATCAGGATTTAAAGCCAACGCGTAAGCCGCCGCCTCGAGCCATTTATATAAGTCGCTGTCTCGATAAACGAAACCTCGCAAAGGGGCATTGCTTTTCCCGGAAGCGATATCGAAGGCTTCGACAGAGCCGGTTTCTTTCAACATCTTGAGCCCATGCCAAATGCCTTTTTCGAATATCGCTCGCTGCCGGTTTGCTAACAATCCATTTTTCATTTCGATTTTTTCAATGGATATAGGTCGTATCTTAGAGAATGGACTTTTCGAAAAATCAGCCAACGGAATCATAGTGAATAAGATTCTATCAGGAACTTGCCGAACAGTGTTTCCGAAGCGATCTCGAGAAACTATTTCGAAAAGAGGTTCGAGCGCAGGAGCGCATATCTAAATAGTTTTTGCTTGCGACACCCTCACTTCATCAATCTGGGTTTGCTACACTTTTTGCTATGACTCTTTTCGTGGAATTTCCGGAGTTCCTTCGAGCGGTGAAGATGTTTGGAGGCGAACCCACCGCCTGCTGTCTGATGCTGAAAGCCATCCGAGATTCGGTGCACCTCACCTATGCAGACCCGAAATCGGGGGTGCACGTCTCATCCTTTTGTGTCGGAACAGAGGATGAAGTGACAGCGAAACTAAAAGCAGAGGGCTTCGAGACTATGCGGGGAATGTGGGTAAGCGAAGCGTCGTTAGAGCATCTCGCAAAACTCTCTGGTGAAACCTACGTGGCGGCAGTCGCTTATACGACAAAGGCAGGTCCGGGGCTGTGGATGGACGCCTATCCAACTCCTCCGAGTGAAGGCACTGTTCTCCGAACGATTTTCGAAGAGTTCGTCGCTGAGGGGTATCTCGGGGAAAATGAATTCGAGAGGTTCTTGGAGGAGGGAAATCCCACGGTTAGAATTTTAGGTCCTCTCGAAATCGAGAAGTTTTTGAAGCAAAAACAAACTGCGTAAAAAGCAAAAAAAGAGGGTTGCGGTGAAAGGAGAGCAAAGCCCGCAAACCCCCAAAGATGTGTGAACTCGATATTTTTATCGGTTCGGGGACATTCGTTTTTTAGAGTTCCATAAATGCTTTTTTCAAACCCTAGCAAAAACCAAGGATTTCCTCAAGTATCATCCGCATTCGTGCTTAGGCTTTTTTCTTTGCTTTCGCTTATGGCGTACTCCTTGCTTGTTTCTGCTTTTGCTCAAGTTACCGTTCCCACATGAGCAGGTTGACCTGGTGAAGGGCAGTTGCTCGGTGCGGGCAACCTCGGCAAAGAATGGACTTTTTCGACTCGGTTCGTTGACTCCGAAGAGGAAGAGGAACGTTGGGTGAATGTGCTCGAATACCGTTTCAATCACAAGTTCAGTTACGGTATCGAATACAACCCAGGGGACAAAAGTGCGAATCTCTTGCGAATCATTTGGACTCTCACCGAGGAAACAGAGCAGATACCAATGATCACAATTAGCACTTCAGAAACACGCGTAGGTTCAGTCGCTGGGGGTCATATCAACTTATCGTTTGCAAAATCCCTACCTCAATCTCCACTCGGAGGATATCTCGCAGTCCATTACGCTTTCGACCGTGGTTTCGAGTTTCCATTCGGCGTTAGTTTTCAATTGAGTCGAGAGGTTAGCCTCCTGCCTATGTATGATGGTGAAAAGTGGAATGTTCTTTTGAACTTTGTTCAGAAAGATTTTTGGGTTACAGTGGGAACGCACGGCATCAAAGAACCCGAACTGCTAATCGCCGTCGGATTTGGGTTCGGAAATGTAAAATAAAAAATCTTTGATAAATCATCGCTTCTTATCGAGCCAGCAGGAGTGTCCCATTTGTGATGCTCGATGACGCCGCTTTGGTCTTTCTCATTTTCCTCGCGGCGACCCTTTATTCTTCTGTAGGTCATGCAGGTGCTTCCGGCTACTTAGCAGCGATGGCGCTTTTCGGAGTAGCGCCGGAAACGATGAAGCCAGCTGCGCTTGTATTGAATATTTTAGTGGCTGCTATTGCCACCACGCGATTCTTAACAGCGAAAGCGTTTAGTGCACAATTGTTTATTCCGTTAGTGCTGACTTCAGCTCCGTTTGCATTTCTCGGAGGGGCATGGACGCTATCCGGACAGTGGTACAAAATTCTGGTCGCCTTTGCACTGGTAACGGCAGCATTTCGTTTGGCTCTACACTCTCGAGGGGCAGAAAAACCACTTGTTGAAGCACCTTTGTGGCAAACGCTCATCTTAGGGGCAGCGATCGGGCTGTTATCCGGTCTTACAGGAGTGGGCGGAGGAATTTATTTGACACCCGTGATTCTGTTTGCAGGCTGGGCACGTCCGAGGGAAGCGAGCGGAGTCTCAGCCGCTTTTATCCTCGTGAATTCTATAACTGGCCTTGCTGGTAGATGGCAGGCAGCACCGAGCCTTCCTCCACAAATTCCTTATTGGGCTGCCGCTGCATTATGCGGTGGACTACTTGGGTCGCATTTAGGCGTAAAGAGACTGAGCGCAATGGGTCTCCGCCGCGCTCTATCAGCGGTGCTGGTAGTAGCAGCGATAAAACTCATTTATAGTTGATCAAGGCTTGGAAAGGTCAGTGGAACTGCTCTCAAAAGAGTTGCTTATTTTTTTTGAGTCTGAATAACGTGTAAAATAGAGCGACTAAAACGCAGATGTTTTCGGAGGTTACAAATGAAAACGATTCTAATGAGCATCGCTTTAGCCCTTACGATTGGAACAGCCCCCTTCGCACAACAACAAGAATGTGATTGTTGCAAAAAGCCAACGGACGAACAAGCGAAGAATAGTTTGCAAATTAGCCCGGATAAAAAAGGTGTGCAAAAGGCGACGATAAAAGTAGATAACGGATTTTCTCCTGCGACGATTATTGTAAAGACAGGAAAACTCGTGGAGTTGACTTTCGATACTAAAAGCCGTGGGTGTGCAACGGAAGTCGTCTTTAAAACTTTGAAAATCCGAAAAGGGCTTACCGATGGTAAAAAGACTGTCGTAACATTCACTCCGAAGAATGCCGGGACATACGTTTTCGAATGTCCTATGGGGATGTACAAGGGAAAAATCGTAGCGAAATAGCCCCCCCTGTTTTAGTCTGGTCCTTCTAATTTTTTTATTAGCGAACGCGATTAATAAGCCTCAACGTAGGAATGTTGAGGCATAAATTTATGCGTTTTCCTACATCGAAGTCTGTAAAATACTGATTGTGTTCACCTCTTTTCGTTTAGCGTTCACGGCGTTAGGAGAGCATCGAATGCGTTCTCTATTGAGCGCTATCGGAATTATGGTGGGGACGACGGCGATTATGCTGCTTGTTTCCATCGCGCTCGGGGTGAAAGAAGGTGTAACAGCAGAAGTAGACGAACTGGGGACGAACCTTCTTGTAGTGATGCCTGGAATCGTCGACCCTTCGGACCCATTCAGTGGAAGTGGCACCATTGGGCTCAGCCCATTTACGAATAAAGATGTCGAAGGCTTGAAGCGAATCCCCGGTGTCAAAAAAGTGGTTCGTTGGGCATTAGTAGGTGGAGTAATTACATCGAAAAACGGAAGAACGGGCGCTTTCGCAATTGGATGCGACCCGGAATGGTTTTCGATTGCGAAACACGAATTTTCCGAAGGTGTTCCATTCGACAGCGTTCGTGGAAATGTCGCTGTTTTGGGTTCGAATCGAAGGTGGGATTTATTCAAGACCGGAAAAGCGATAGGCGAAGAAATCAGAATCAATAATTTTCCTTTCGAAGTAATAGGAGTTTTGAAGGGAGAAGATGAGCGAAATCTATTATCGGGTCCTGCATTGAGCAACATCGTCGTTTATATTCCTTTCGACGAAGTGTCCAAAATGATGAGACAAGAACAGATTCACCGAATTTTCGTGCAAACAGACCCTAGCGTCGAACCTCGATTGTTGAAAAGCGCAATCGAGAAAAGCATGCTTCACACTCAAAATGGCTCGGAGAATTTCAGCGTGCTCACACAAGACGAACTTTTGCAGGCTGTTTACAATGTGCTGAGAATCGTCACCTATCTCGTCGTCGGAATTTCTACAGTAGCCTTGGCTGTCGGAGGGTTAGGGGTGATGACCGTGATGCTTATGAATGTGAACGAACGAACACGGGAAATCGGCATCCGAAAAACTGTAGGGGCACGAAAAATAGACATTTTCACTCAGTTCTTTTGGGAAGCTGTCCTCCTAACGAGTTTAGGAGGTTTGCTCGGTTTGGCTGTAACGTATATAGGAATCACCATTCTCGAATGGCTTACCCCAATACGGGCAATTTTGACCTTAGAGACTGTAGTACTTGGTTTTGCCGTGTCTATGGGTGTCGGATGTATTTTCGGATTACTACCTGCCATCCGTGCCGCCAGCAAAGACCCCGTCGAAAGCATGCGCTATGAATGAATTTGTGGAATTTATGCCCTTTTGCGTATTCGTTGAAAAAATTTTTCAGGGTAAAATGATGTTTCGGCTTTGTATAGGACAGAGGCATTTCACGCTTGATTACCACCATTAAAACACTTTCAAAGAGCGAACTCGCGCGCGCTTACGTAGACCGGATCGTACTCGTCGGAATGGCGCGTGTTTCGACGACCCTTCGTTTAGGGGAACTGGCTACTCTCGTTGCCCCCTTCGGCATCGAGATGGAAGACCTTCAACAAATTTTAGCAACGAACCCTGAAAAATACGTTTACCATGACCGCAGATGGCTTCCAAAAGCGCGGGTTGAGAGTATTGGGCAGCCTGTAAACGAGCAGATTCGTTTGACTTTAGAGAAAGTCGAAGGGCCTATGCGTGTGGTGGACTTAGCGAGTGAACTTGCCGCGAGCCGTGGTAGGGCTAAAGAGGTTTGGGTCGAAAGGCTTCCGAAAATGCTGAATGCTGACCCTTATCTTTTTTGCACCAAAAACGGAATTGCAGGGCTGCGAAAATGGATTTTCGAAGCCTACGACGAGACCCCAGAGCAAGCACTTTATATCAATGACCTCACTTACGAGGAAGTCGAAGAGATCGACCCGTCCATTGCACGTTTGAGTTTTCACGACTTGGATTCCGCCGCAAAGAGAATCGTTGAGTTTTTGCCTATCGCTGTGAAACCTATCGGGTTTCTCGCATGGCGGAAATTAAATCCAGCAGAGCCATACGCGCCGAGACTTTACGATCCTGTAGCCCTTTTCGAAGCGCTGATTTCGCAAAGCGATGTCGTATTCGGGGCAGACGGAAAGTTGTATCCCGCAAGCACGGCCGCGAGTTGGATTCGTACAGCGATTCGAGAAGCGCACGCAATGGAACCTACCGTCGAAATCGAAGAAGCGGCTCCCCTGGAATTCGGAAAACAGGAAATCGAGGAGATGCACGAACTCATTTTCTCGAGCGATGAATCCTTCAGCGTAAGCAAGTATTTGGAAGAAAAATACGAACTCACTCCCGTCGATAGAACGTACTACGAAGACTTAGCGAATGCCGTCAACGCATTGAAAAATGCGGGAGTTGCATGGTGGGTCGGTGGAGACCGTTTTAGAAAACCGAACAGTGCGCCCGACTACATTTATTACGTTCCTGAATTTTTCGAGTTTCCGAAATACGAATTTCGCGATGAAGACGGCGAATTGATCGACATCGAACTTTCCGATGACGCGTTCAGCAGCGCTTTGAGAAAAGAGATGTCGCATCCGCTCGCAATGGATGTCTTGGATGAAGACCCACAACCGGTTTCGAAAAAACTTCCGGTCATAATTCGGCTCGTTTTGAAATCTTTACACAGAGAACTCGGTACTTTCCCCCTTTGCCAATTCCCCCCCGGCTGGCTAGAGACAGAGCCGACGATTCAGGAAATCGTTTTTGTAGACCCGCAAGGTAGAGAGTTGCCCGTTTGGCTCAATCACGAAACGCGCCTTCTTTATAATCTTTTGGATTGGTGGCTCGAGCAACCAGTGGAGAGTGGGGCAGTGTTCACGCTGACGAAAACACAGCGCCCGAATGTTTATGCGTTTCAATGGCTCGATGAAACAGACCCGCTCTTGTTCATCCCGAACGACAGGATGGAAGAACTTCGCGATTTCGCTTCGCGCTCCGCGGATTTGTCCACCTACGAGATCATCATGGAAATTTTGAGCAAACATCCCAAAGGAGCGCATTACTTGACGATCCTTGCAGAAACGAATGTCGTTCGTCGTGTGACACGTAGGCTGGTTGCCTCGATACTCACCGGATATCATTGCTTCTATCAACGTCCCGGTTCGCCGGTATGGCACTTCGATGCGAAGAAAGCAGCGCAAGGGTTCGATAAAACGAAACGGAAATTCATCAGGAAGTAGGAAAGAAATATGCCGAATATCAAATCGATGGTCAAAGACCTCAAGCGCAATGCAAAACGACGCTTGAGAAATCAGAGCACGAAATCAGCGTTGAAAACCTACGTCAAAAAAGCGCGCGAAGCGATAGGCTCTCCGGAAGGAGAGGCGCTCCTTCGAGAGGCGTGCAGGATGCTGGATAAAGCGGCGGAACGGGGGATTATTCACAAAAACCAAGCCGCGCGCAGGAAATCTCGTCTAATGCAAGCCTTCAACCGCTCACAGTCGAACGCTTGATTTCTGTTTGGACAAATCTTTAAGATTCGGCAGTTTTTTAGATTGTTGTGTTCCGGAGGCTTTTTAATTATTTAAAATTTGGATAATTTTATTTAAATTTGGATAATTTTTCGTGGGGGGGGTGAATCGAGTGCGATTGTACTCGCAAAACAACACGCACCGGAATCTATTCTAATATGCTTTTTATGCGCCAGGGAAACGTTTCCCGCAGTATATTCTGGACTTCAGGTTCCAGCCCCTGAAAGATCTCCCGGGCAACATCCTCGCTGGCATTAGCGATTCCCAACACGCACCTTCCGATTTTTCCCACATCCTGCTCTTCCTTCAGTTTCTCTATCACCACAGGAACTAGTTTGAGGGCAACTTTCTTGCTGGCACGGGCGATTCTCTCCAGGCACCATCCGATATTTCCCACATCCTTCTCTTCCTTCAGTTTCTTTATCAGCCCCTGCCGGTCAAACTTCGGGTTTTCCACAATCTTCCGGGCAACATCCTTGCTGGCACGGGCGATTCCCTCCACGCACCATCTGATTTTTTCCACATCCTTCTCTTCCTTCAGTTTCTTTATCAGCCCCTGCCAGTCAAAGTTCGGGTCTTCCACAATCTTCCGGGCAACATCCTCGCTGGCGAGGGCGATTCCCTCCACGCACCATCCGATTTTTCCCACATCCTTGTCCTTATTCAGTTTCTTTATCAGCCCCTGCCAGTCAAACTTCGGCTCTTCCACAATCTTCCAGGCAACCTCTATGCTGGCTTCGGCGATTCCCTCCACGCACCTTCCGATTTTTCCCACATCCTTCTCTTCCTTCAGTTTCTCTATCACCACAGGAACTAGTTTGAGGGCAACTTTCTTGCTGGCATTAGCGATTTCCTCCACGCACCATCTGATTTTTCCCACATCCTTCTCTTCCTTCAGTTTCTTTATCAGCCCCTGCCAGTCAAACTTCGGGTTTTCCACAATCTTCCGGGCAACCTCTATGCTGGCATTGGCGATTCCCCACACGCACCATCCGATATTTCCAACATCCATCTCCCCACGAATTGCCTCAAGAATTTTGTCCAGATTCTCCTTCTTCCCGGCGAGAGAACGAATCAGCGATTTACCTTCTCCTGTCCACGAGGGAAGCTTTGCGATGAGTTCGCAGGCGTTCTTCGGACAGTTCCGTAAATACAGATGGAAGAGGGCATCCTCCCAGGGTGTATTTTGTAAGTCTTGCGCATGAGTTAGGATGGCATTACGAATTTGCTTGACCGGTTGTCTGAGCCGGGATGAGGTTTGGGCTTCCAGGAAAAGGTTTGCGACAGCCGAATGGTGAAGGCTCACTCTTCCGCCCCCTCCAGAGAGGATGCGGGATTCCAAAAGGATATCCAGGGTTTCTCTATTCAGTCCAAGGGTATCGGTTAAAAAGTATTGAGCCACAGGAATTTCGAAGCGATAGAAAGCGGCGAGGGCCAGCAGGATTAAAACGGCTTGCTCTTTATTCACTCTCTCGCGGTCAGCGGGAACCATATCGCGGTAGAATCCTTCGTCCGGTCCATCGGGGTACAGCCATCTTGCCACCGTTTCGCAAACTTCCTTCCTTGCCATCGTTTCCTTCTTTTTGTAGGTTTCCAGGGCCCAGGTGAGAAGAAGGAGATTTTGGTCGTATCCTTCTTGCTGGATAAGCGCTTTTTCTCTTTCTTCAATCTCTTTTTCCAGGACTTTTTCCTCAAAAAGTTTAACGATTGAGTCTGCCGCATCCACCGCTTGGAGTTGAATGACTCGTTTTCCTTCTGAAAGGAATGCTTTTAGGGGGCTTGTGTGGATGGTATCCTTCTCCATTTCCCAGGAGGGCTCCAATGGGCGAGAGGCAAGGAGGATTTTACATTTTAATGGCGGAGTACCGAGTAACTTTTCTGCAAATTCTCTATCTAAATGAGCGTCGTCCACCAGGAGGATGGCTTCTTCAGGCAATTGTTGGATTGCTGAAAATTTGGGGCGCTCTGGCTCCTTCAAACGGATAAAATAGACTTCTGCTTTTTCTTCGATAAGTTGGTATCCGATAGAGTGGAGGAGAACGGATTTGCCGGAGGCGGGGTCGCCTGTGAGTCCCACTCGCCGCTCTGTCTTAAGGAGGTCTAAAATTTTCCCGACCTCCTCACGCATGACCACATACCCCGCCTCAAAATCCACAGCCATCGGTCCAATGAGACGATAAAACTCTGGCGTTTGATAAACCCTCTTCTGAAAGTCTAAGATGCTGGAAACGGTATAGGGTGCCCATTCTGGAGAGCGGGGACATTGAGCCTTAAATTCTCTCTCGTGTTCCTTGATGTATATAATCGCGTTCCTCAGAGCCTCATCTGGACTTTCTCGGTCTAACGGAATAGGCTCTTGCCCATACCTAAACCCTGTTATTTTGACGCCATTTTCTAAAATGTATATCACCGGAATTCTTGATTTGTCGGCGTAGCCAATCTCCTGATTTACAAACGCACTTTTAGAAGCCTTTTCCGTGTAAAGAACGAGGAGGCAGAAACTTTCATCCAGTTTCTGCCTTATTTTCTCGCTGATGTTTTTTTCATACTCAGGTTCTCTCTCTGCTACATAGAGGGGAACCTTATGCTCTTGAGAGAGTTCTTCCAGTTTTTCTATTAACGGATTATCTGGATTCTTCCTGTTTCTGACATCCCCAGCATGACTCAGAAAAACCAGATTTCTCATCTCAAATCCGTTCGAGGTTTATTTTACTATTTAGAATAACCCAACAAGGCACTCGCCATGAGGTCTGCCTCCGTATGCCGGAATAGGTCTCTTCAAACGGAGAGGTTCGCGCGAAACTTCTCCCCTTTGAGAGATACCTGCTTTAGAACTGAAGACCTTTAAAACTACATTTGAAAAACTTATCCCAGACCCATCGGAGGAAGGATCACTCGCAACGCGACGACCGTCACGATCCATCCGGCGATGTCGAAAAGGAATCCTGAGCGCATCATCTCCCGCGCGGGAACTAAACCCGAGGAATAAACGATTGCATTTGGGGGGGTACTGATTGGGAGCATGAAACCGAAACTCGCGCCGATCGCCGCTCCCAACGCTGGAGGAATCGGACTCATGCCTGCTCCTTGTGCTACTCCGATAGACATCGGAACGATCGCCGCTGCGGCTGAGGTGTTGCTCGCAAGTTCGCTCAAAAGAATCGCCAGCGCGGTGGTCATCGCAGTGAGAACCCAAACACTTTCGATTCCGAAAAGTCGTGTGATCGTTTTTCCTAAAGTCTCTGCGAGCCCTGTCTCGTGCATCGCATTTCCCAAAGCGATACCCCCCGCGAAAAGAAGAATCGTTCCCCAATCTATTGACGCCCCTTGCTTCCAGGAAAGAGTCCTTTTCGATTCGGTGTCTTTCGCAGGAAGCAGGAACAAAAGCATCGCCCCGATAAGACTCGCCACCGAGGGGGGGATATGTTTTTGAGACCATTTTGCGAATAAAGACTCCTGACCCAAAATCATCGCGGAAGTGTCGGGTAAAAGCCAAAGAAAAAGCGTGATCAAAAACGCGATAAGGGCGTTTCGTTCGCTCGTCGAAAGAGGTCCCATCTTTTCGAGATCTTCTTTGGCGACGTTCGATGCGTTTTCGGTGCTCGGTGCGTTTTGTCCGTACAAGAAACTCAACACGAGCCAGGAGAGGACAAGCATCACGATGTTGATGGGCATGGCAAAGGCAACCCACTGCAAAAATGTGATATCCACGCCTGCGACATTTTTGATGTGATCGTGTGCAATCAAATTCGGCGGTGTCCCGACGATGACCCCCACAGCAACCGACGAACTCCAAGTGAGAACGAGCATCATGCCGATAGCGTATTTCGAATCTTGCGCACCTCGCCCTAACGCACCGAGCAGACTCAAACCGATGGGAAGCATCATCGCTGTGACGGCGGTGTTGCTCACGAAAAGGCTAATGGAACAAGTGATTACCGCTACCGTGAACAAGAGTCTTTTCGGAGTTCTCGACGCCCATGGATAACGAAGAAGCAAATAGGCGATCCGTCTGTCAAGGGCGGATATATGCAATCCCTTAGCCAAAAGAAAACTTCCGATGAACAGCAAAATCGTGGGTTCGCCAAAAGCGCTGAAGACTTTCTTTTCATCGGAAACACCGAACAGGACGAGCAGTGTCGCTCCGAGAAGCGCAGTTACTGCGAGGGGGAGAGCCTCCGTAATCCAAAGGATAATCACCGCGGAAAAAATGCTCGCCGTAATTTGTTGTGGATATTCCAGGTCACGACATAGAAAAAAAACTAATAAGAACAAAACCACCGCGAGGGACATCCCGATCGCGGAAACGCTTATTCGCCGCATTGAATGTAGTCTATCCTCATTTTCCCTTTTACGAATGCAACTCCAAGGGGCAAGGCTATGGCTTGTGAATAACGAACGCTATTTCTCTCTACTGAGCATCTCCAAGAGTTAGCTTTATATGGGTCGAGCTGCCGATGTAAGGATACACACATTTCCCGAAGGCATAACAATAAACCCTTAAAAAGGTAATCCCGGCATTACGCCGGGACTTCGATTACCTACGGCTGAATCTCCTTTTGGGAGCCGCCTTGTTTCAGAGATTCAGCCAGACTGCCATAGGGTTATAAAATAATACCACAAATTGAATCTTTTGTCAAGGGGGTTTTCCCAATGAAAGAAAAAGTACTCGGAATTGACGTCGGGTCGAACTCCATAGGCTGGGCACTCATCGCAACCGATTACCAAAGCCAGGATTACCAACTCCTGCAGGGGGGCATTTGCGCCTTCCTCTCCGCAGAAGAACGGGGGGAAGCCAAAAATAAGGATAGGCGTGACAAGCGTCTCGCCCGAAGGCAAACTTACCGCAGGGTCACCCGCAGGGAAATCCTGTGCCGGACCCTCGTCCACGCAGGGCTTTTGCCGGTAAACGAACGGGAACGACGAGAACTCCTCAAAGACGGAGAGGATCGCAACTCCTATGCTCTCCGCACCCGTGCCCTAAACGAGAAACTCAACCCCTACGAAATCGGACGAATCCTCATGCATCTTGTCCGACGACGAGGGTTCTTGAGCAGTAGAAAGCAAAACCTCGGAGAACTCGCTCGCGACCCGGAAATCCAAAAAATCATAGAGCGGTTAGAGGAAGAAGAGGCCGAGCTTTCCCTCACCACGCCCCAAAAACGCAAGCGAGAAAAACAACAAGCCACCCAGACCGATGCCCAAAGTCGGGAAGAAGAAGACGAAAGCACAACCCTCCGCAAAGGGAAAGAGCTCCAAAAAGAAATGGAAGAGGCAGGCGCCCGTACGCTCGGGGAGTATTTCTATCAACTCCTCCAACAAGGAAAACCCATACGACGGCGAACCACTCTCCGAAGCATGTACGAGGACGAATTTGACGCCATCTGGCAAAAACAACAAGAGTACTACCCCAACCTCCTCACCCAGGAACTCAAAGAACGAGTGCGGTACATCCTCTTCTTCCAGCGCCCCCTTAAGCTGGACCCTGATAGGCTCGGCCAATGCTCCTACGAACCAGAAGAACACCGCGCCTATCTTGCCCTGCCAACGATCCAAAGATGGAGGATCTGGCAAGACCTCAATAACCTAACCCACCGCCAAAAAGACCTCCACGACGAAACACCCCTCACTTATGAACAAAAAAGCCTCCTCTTTGAAGCTCTGGAACACAACCAGAAACTCACCTGGGCGCAAGTCCGCAAACTCCTGAGTATTCCAAGAGACCGCATCTTCAATCTGGAAGAAGAAAAAGGAAAAAAGGGAAAGGAACTCACAGGGAACATCACCTCCATCGCCCTTCGGAAAGCCCTCGGCGAAAAGTGGGATAACCTACCGCCAGAAAAGCAAGATGAACTGGTGCAATTACTCGTCACCGAACAAAGACGAAGGGTCCTTTATGAAACTCTTCAGACCCCTGAATGGGGCTTTACCAAAGAAGAAGCCATCAAAGCCATCTCTACCCCCCTGAAATCGGGAACTGCCTCCGTCTCCCTCACCGTCGCCCGTAAAACCCTTCCCCACTTGAAGGCGAAAGAATACTGCCCAAGAACCGTACAGCCAGACGGTTCTGAAAAGGGATGTGACCGCGAAGGACACCTCTGGCACCACGCCCTGGAACTCGCAGGATACACCTTCAGGGAAGAATCCCCCACTACTGGAGTCGACAAACTCCCCCTCCCACCCGAGGTCCGAAACCCCGTCGTCCAGAAGGCGCTCTTCCAACTCAGAAAAGTCGTCAATGCCATCGTCAAGGAATACGGGAAACCCAATCGCATTCGCATAGAATTCGCCCGAGACCTCCAGACCAGCCAGGCAAAACGAGAACGCATCATCAGGGAACAACAAGAAAACGAAAGGAAAAACAGGGAAGCCAGGGAGAAACTGATAAAGGAATTCGGGATATCCCGCCCCTCCCGTGACGACGTTATCAAACTCCGCCTCTGGGAAGAATACCCTTACTGCCCTTATACTGGTACGTTCATCTCACAGGATATGCTCTTCAGCGAACAAGTGGACGTGGAGCACATCCTCCCCTTCAGCCGAACCCTGGACAACTCCTATATGAACAAAACCCTCTGCCTCGCAGAGGAAAACCGAAACGTGAAACACAACAAAACCCCTTACGAGGCATACGGAAGCGATGAGGAACGCTGGAAGAGAATCCTTAAGAACATTGAGAACCTTCCAAAGCCAAAACAACAACGCTTCAAAATGACCGAACTCCCCGAGGAGTTCTACCACCGCCAACTCAACGACACCCGCTACATCGCCAAAGCCTCAAGAGAATATCTCAAACAACTCGGGGTCCCCGTGGAGCCCACTAAAGGAAGCGTCACCGCCATCCTCAGGGACGCCTGGGGGCTCAATGCCCTTCTAAGGGATGTGGTGAAAGAAGACCTTGGGGAAATCCCCTCCCAAGAAGGGGAAACCGAAACCCTCAATACAGAAGAGGAAACCGAAGGCGAAACCCTAACTCCAGACACCCCGACCAAACTCCGGGATGACCACCGACACCACTTCGTGGACGCCTTCGTCGTGGCCCTCACCTCCCCTGCCCTTATCAAACGAATCTCCGACCATGCCCGCACGTCCGACATCCCGGGAAAAAGGGCACCCTACAAAGGTGCCGCCTCTATACCCCAGAAACTGCGGGAGGAGCTTCGCCAGACACTCAAAAAGATCGTAGTCGCCCACGCCCCAAGACGCAAAATTGAGGGCGCCTTCCACGACGAAACGGCCTACGGAATGAGGGACCAAACAGGAAAAAGAACCCACGCCTACCAGGACACAAAAGAAGGGCAAGACGTAAAATACGTCGTCCGAAAACCTGTGGACGGGCTCACTCCGCCCGAAATCGCCCGAATCATAGATGGCGGAATCCGCGAACGCATCATCCAACGAATCCTGCAACTCGTTCCAGAAGGCGAAAAAGAAAGCGTCCGGTCTGCCATAGAAAAGTATCAAAAAGAAGGGAGACCTAAAATTCCCCAGAACACTAAAAAAGCGATAGAAGAAGCCATCAAAAAACTCAAACCCCCAACTCCCCACGACCCAGAAACCGCCAACCTCGGCGTCATAGACCACACCGGAAAATACATCCGGCGTGTCCGCGTGGAAGCCCGAATCCAGGAGCCCAAAACCCTGCCCGTCAAGGATGCGCAAGGAAGAGTGTACAAGGTCTACTTCATCACAGGGCAATACCACCACGTGGAAATCTTTGAATGCACCGAAGACCACGAAGACCCCATATCCAAAGAGAAATGGGAAAAAGGCGACCGAAGGGGATACTTCGTATCCCAACTGGAAGCCGCCGAACGCGCCCGAAGACTCAAAGAACCCCTCGTGAAAAGAACACCCCCGAAGGATTGGGGACCCCACTGGAAATTCGTGATGAGCCTCCACAAAAACGATATGGTGGAACTCAACAAACCAAACAGAAAAGGCATCTTCCGGGTGCAACAATTTGACGTGGGGAACGAAAACATAATGCTTCGCCTCCACACGTCCGCCAACACCAAAGACAATCGCACCCGGGAGTTCCTGCGAATCTCCCAGAGCCACTTCGCCCGAAAAATCTCCGTAGACCCCATAGGGAGGATCCATCCCGCCGGTGATTAGCCGAATCGTGGAAGTCTCCATCCCGGGATTCCTTTCCCTCAAGGACCGCCAACTCGTGGTGGAAAAAGACGGAGAGGTGAAAGGCACCATCCCCATTGAAGACCTCGGCGTCCTCATCCTGGACCACCCAGCCCTGGTGTACACTCACCAACTCTTCCAGCACCTCGCAGAACACAACGTCGCTGTGGTCCTCTGCGACGCCAAACATATGCCCACCTCCCTCCTCCTCAACTACGTGACCCATCACGAGCACACCAAAGTCCTCCGAAGTCAGATCTCCTGCTCGCCCCACAAAAAGACCTCCCTGTGGAGGCAAATCGTCCAGGCAAAAATAGAGCGCCAGAGCAGGGTACTCCAGAAGGAGAAAAAACGCTCTCCCAAATTAGAGGGACTGGCTCAAAAGGTTACCCAGAGCCAAACCGACCTCATAGAAGCCCGCGCCGCTCATATCTATTTCCACCTCCTCTTCGGAAAGGACTTTGACCGTGACCCCAAAGCGCCCGGAATCAACAGCCTCCTCAATTATGGCTACGCCATTATCCGCGCCGCCATCGCCCGCGCTATCGTCGGAACGGGAATGCACCCCGCTCTCGGCATCCATCACCGAAACCCCTACAATCCTTTCTGCCTGGCGGATGACCTTATGGAGCCCCTGCGTCCCCTCGTGGACCAAACCGTGTATCGCCTCGCCAAATCCCTCCCGGAAATCAATGACCTGACGCCCGCCCTCAAGCGGGAAATTCTCAGCATCACCACGAGCGACCTGCTCTTGAAAAAGAGAAAACTGCCCTTTATGACCGCTATCCCCCTTTACGTGGCAGGCGTCAAGCAATACCTGTGCGAAAACGCCAGGAAAGTGGAGATACCCCTATGGTGATTTTTGGAGGTCTTCGGTCTATGTGGCTTCTCGTGATGTTTGACCTGCCTGTAATGGATAGGGAGCAACAGCGAAACGCGAACCGCTTCCGGGCAAAGCTTATGGATGATGGCTACCGCCGCCTCCAGTACAGCGTTTATGCTCGCCCGTGCCCCTCTATGGAGAACACGAAGATGCACGCCGAACGCCTGAAGGAATGGATTCCCCCGGAGGGCGAGGTGAGAACCCTCATCGTCACGGATAAGCAGTTCGCCCGGATGCAGGTGTTCTACGGGGGCAAAAGGAAGCCCACCGAGAAACCCCCTCCCCAACTCCTGCTTTTCACGGAGGAGGAGCCACCCGAGGAAGGGTGAAAGGAGAATATTTCCGCTTTACCCCCCCTTGCCTCCCGATTTTTGAAGAAAATCAGGGGGGTAAAGCCAAAATATCGGTGCTTAAAATAAATACAAAGCGCGCTTTTCAGCGCGCTTTGTAATTATACCCGATGGCAGTCTGACCGCAATCCCCAACGGGATGGGTGCCGTCCGAAACTGGTATCGCAATTATACCCGATGGCAGTCTGACCGCAATCCCCAACCGAATTCTTCCACTCCCTCATTGAGTTCGTAATTATACCCGATGGCAGTCTGACCGCAATCCCCAACTGCAATAGGATGCTGTCGCTTTCGGATTGGAATTATACCCGATGGCAGTCTGACCGCAATCCCCAACCACGGATGGACTGCTCAGCAAGCAGTCAAAATTATACCCGATGGCAGTCTGACCGCAATCCCCAACGGCCGCAGCCGAAAGGCATGAGGCTGAGTAATTATACCCGATGGCAGTCTGACCGCAATCCCCAACCACGATGCTCAACGACGTCTACGTTTACACAATTATACCCGATGGCAGTCTGACCGCAATCCCCAACTTGAAAACACAGTGCCGTCCATGTCGAATAATTATACCCGATGGCAGTCTGACCGCAATCCCCAACCTTGAGTTGTGGGTGTGCCATAAACAACCGAATTATACCCGATGGCAGTCTGACCGCAATCCCCAACCATGAGCGTCGCCGGTCGCCCTCTCTGGCGAATTATACCCGATGGCAGTCTGACCGCAATCCCCAACCGGAATTGTCTCTTATCTTTTCCCCACTGAATTATACCCGATGGCAGTCTGACCGCAATCCCCAACCTTCCGCTGGCGTTGGCTCGTAGCCAGCGAATTATACCCGATGGCAGTCTGACCGCAATCCCCAACAAGCGAGGACGAATGCCACTGCCGTCTGTCGATTATACCCGATGGCAGTCTGACCGCAATCCCCAACTATGTCGTCAACTTCCGCATAGCGCATAAGATTATACCCGATGGCAGTCTGACCGCAATCCCCAACCCAGAGATGGAGCAGTGAGAAGTTCGCATTATACCCGATGGCAGTCTGACCGCAATCCCCAACGAGAGACAAGGGTGGTTCTACGAAGAAGAGATTATACCCTATGGCAGTCTGACCCCAATCCCCAACAAATTCCAGACGATTGTTTTTCAGCGTTAATCTTATTCGACCAATTTATGAATATTTGACTTTATTTTCTGCAAGAACTGCAAAAATGAATCGGTTTCATTTTTAATGTATTTTTCAATTTCGTCGTATAGCTTGTTTTCATAATAATTTTTTATTACCTTCCCGTCTTGTGCTTTATCGGTAAAATTAGTTAATTTTGCTCCAACGAAATTTCCATTATTCAAAAGAACAACAATCGGTTTTAGATCGAGATAAGGTCGCTTATAATGTAAGTCTTTACTACTTAAGCATTTACCTAAGTATTTATTAAATTTTGATATAAGAAACTCCCATTCAAAATCTAGATTATATCCAACCGGCACAAAATCCCAGACATTCAAGCCATCTGCAAAAAACTTGTTGAAAAATTCGGTTACTATCTGCTTTTCAGACGATTCCCACTCTTTTAATATCACTAAATTTTCTCTAGGTTTGCCAGTCCTTAAATCAACTCTTTGGAACTGTATTGTAATAATTTTATCAGTCACTGGATTAGGTTTGTCTCCTGGTGAATAGGTTTCGATATCAAAGTAATATTCCGCCATTTTATTACCTCTATTTTTTTTATACCCTGCCCACTCGTAAACGAGAAATCTTTGTGGGTCTTTGTCTATATCGAGTTCATCAATAGGCATATTATACCCTATGGCAGTCTGACCGCAATCCCCAAAATCTAAGCACGATTTTTCCACTCCAAGGTCTAAAGCCCCCCCTTAGACTCCGGCTTTAAAAAAACGTCTTCAGCAGTTATGATTCCAAGTAGTTTCTCGCTTGGCTTTCCTGAGTGAGTCACTAATAATACAAACAAAGGCGCAGACGAAACTCTATACCTTTCAAGGAAGCGATCTCTAATCGCTTCCAGTTCTAAACCGCGGGGGATGAACTGGTAGATCCCCTCCTCCTCCTTCACATACCCGACTTCCGACACTTTTGCATCCAAATCCACGAGATGTTCATCCGTCTTCTCGCTCAACCAATTGATGATTGAAGATTCAGTAACTAAACCAATCACCCTTTCAGATTGATCCACTATGGGAATTTGAGAATAATCGTGCTCTCCCATCACCTTTATGATTTCTCTGATGGGATGACTCAATTTCCTTTTCTCCACGTTACGGGTCATAATGTCCTCCGCTGTGTATCTCTTGGCAAAAACCTCTATTATCTCCCTCAATTGCGACATACATCCCTCTGTAGGAACTACCTCTAAATCTTGATTAGAATGGACAATCAAGTTACGGATATTTATGATCCGATCAAGCTTCTTTTTATATTTCTTTACAAGCCGATCTCCCGAGCCTTCTAACTCTTTCACCAAAGACTTCAGGCCTTTATTACTTTTTTCTATTTCAAGCATTTCACCTCTCTCTTCAAGAAGGGACTCCAATTTTCCAAAGTCCCTGATAAACTCTCCCGAAAGATCTCGACCCTCCATCTTATCTCGCACCTATCTTCGCATCATCCCTGCGTATGGTACCGACGGGATTCCCCCTATTGCAATCTGTGCTTATAGGGAAGCAGTCTACCCATGCCAGTATGACTGCAATCCCCAACATCCCAGCTCCCAATACCCAGCATCAGCAGCGGTTCGTGGCACCGTCCGCTGCATGCCGTTTTTAGCTATCTTCGAGCGGCAGGTTAGATACGCTCGTCGTTTCTACTGGCAGGGGCAGCAGGATTCGAACCCGCGACCTGCGGTTTTGGAGACCGCCGCTCTAACCAGACTGAGCTATGCCCCTGCGGCCCTCGTCGAGGTTACCCGATACATCTATCTCGCGATGAGAGGCAGGACATGTGCCGAATCGCTCTCGCAAAGCTATCGAACAAATTTTTCGTACACAGAAAATCCCTGTCTATACGCCACAACGAGCTACTTTTTTATAGCACGAGTGAACCACTCGATCGCAATAGTAAAATATTCACCCTTCGATGTCTTAATATCTGCCCCTTGATCTGAAGGACAAACCACGCCTGAAACAGCGCGCACGGGAGAACGAATCTCTTGGAATCGAACCAAAATTGAAATCGAACTGAAAAATACACGAAGGAATTGAACGAAAAATACACGAAGGATCGAATTGAAAAATACGCGAACCGAAACCTTTTTGCATCCACTTATACCGTTGCCTTGTTTATATTGGAATCGAACACAAAAATACACGAAACGAAACTTTTTCGGGTACCGGTTCCCCTTGCGCGAGCAGGGGGAACCTTAAGGAGGGGGTCTCGTAGTAATCGAAGAATCCAATGTTCGACAGTGTTGCTGAATTATTTATCTAAATGGCATTGAATTATTTTTTCGATAGCAAGAATGAATCACCCCCTCCTCGAAGGTTCCCCCTGCGCGGCGTAGTCTGGAGGCAGACCCTGTCTGGGAGTGCGCGCAAGGGGAACCGATTTTTTTTAAGAATCAGCTATGAATCCAGCTACGAATCTGCTACGAATCAGCTAAGAATCAGCTAAGAATCAGCTAAGAATCAACTATGAGTCACCCTAAGAAATCAACCTTAAGAATCAACCAAGAATTAATAAAGAATCAATCTGACTTGCATGTATGGGGAACTGATTTATACAAGATCCGTTGAAATCGAAACAAAGAATCGATCATAACCGGTTCCCCTTGCATTAGCAGGGGGAACCTTACGGAGGGGGTCCATTTCAAAAAGGCAATAGTAAACCATTTTTCGAAAATGCGATTGTAAATTTACTTTCGAATAATCGGTAGTGAAAGTTTTTCGATAGCAATTGAA